>NZ_CABSQO010000014.1:0-100423 GCF_902479755.1 uncultured Tissierella sp.
ATAGAAAAGTTAAAGATATATATTAAAATATATGAAATATGTTCCTTTAAAAATAACTTCATACTAGTTCCTCCAAGTAACTACTATTTTATAACCAACTCCCCTTATAGTTTCTATAGCATTATCTATGCCCAACTCTTCAAATCGTTTTCTTAGCCTTGCTACATTTACATTCAGAGTATTCTCCTCTACAAAGGATTCGTCATCCCATAATTTCTCTAATAACAATTGTCTTGATACTGTTTTTGGATAGTTTCTCATAAGTATTTCTGCAAGAACTGCCTCTTTCTTAGTTAATAATATATTTTTATCTTTATATCCAATCTCTGGTCTTTCAGGATATAAGCTTACTCCTTCTAATTCTACTATTCTTTCAGAAGAATTTGTTGCATAGCTGCCATAGGCTCTTCTTAGTTGGCTTTTTATTTTAGCTACTACAACATCATAATAAAAAGGCTTAGTGATATAGTCATCACCGCCACTTTCGATTCCCATAATCTGCTCTATTTCTCCACTCCTAGCAGAAATAAATACAATTGGACAATTAGAAACCTGCCTGATCTTTCTACACCAATAATATCCATCAAATTTAGGCAAATTTATATCTAACAATACTAAATGAGGTTCTAACTCATTAAATTCACTTAATATATCATCAAAATTTTTAGCTACATAAGGTGTATATCCATATTTAAAAATATGTGAACCCAAAAGCTCGGCAATATTTATATCATCTTCTACTATCATTATCCTATAACTCATTAAGATCACCATCCTCTACAGTTAATAAATCCAATTGTATTATACCCTTTTTACATAATAACAAGATAAATTATAAGTCTTATATTTTAATCATTACATTTTTATAGGCTGAAAGTAAAACTGTCAGCCTATTATATCTATGAAAATAAATCTTATATCATGAAAGCTTTTATTATAGCTAATATCCATAGATGTAATGGATAAAATACATAAAAGAAGTATTTAGTAAACTTATTATTAGGTCCTCTTTCTCCATTATATAAAAGAATAAATGGTACAGCAAATATCATAAGTATCTGTGGATCATATAATAATAGTTTCTCATATACTGTTCCTTCACCAGTATTAAGTGATATTGGAACTATCAAAAGTGTAAATACTAATACATACACTGTTGATAATAATGTTTTCTTATCTCTGCAGAAATAAAATATTAAAAACATTAAGACACCAAGTATTGAAGCCTCCGTAATCAAACCTAAAATTCCAAATATTATAGCTAGAGGTAGACCTTTTTTATAATCCTTTGAAGTTTTAATATAGTCTATACCTATTAACATAGTAACCCCATGGGCAAGAGATAAAAATATATTGTTCTTTATATATGGTGCGCTGGGAACCAATATAGATAATAATGCTGATCCAGCAAACATTGTTATTGACCAAAGATATAATCTTAAAGCATATCTTTTTCTATTACTTGTATGAAAAAATCCCTCTACTACTAAATAGAAGAATATTGGAGCCACTAACTTCCCTAACCATGTAAACCAAATAGGAGCATTTCCTATGACACTTGCTACATGATCAAAAACCATAAGAATTGCCATTATAATCTTTAATATAAATGCATTCATAAAAATCTCCTTCCTTTGTTTATTCATATAATAATTTTAAAATCTAAACCATATTTTATCAATTTATTTAAATTACATTTTTTAATAGTTTTCTTACAATTATGTAATAAATATAATAAAAGATAATATCTATGAGTGCATAGATATTATCTTTTTATTTTATATGATATGTTTTTTAAATAATTTAAAATAATAATTCTCAAGGAACTTAGGTAGTTTTTCTAAAGCTCCTTTAGAATTTACTTATGATAATCCTCTATTGGTTATAATAACATATGTAATAGCAATATATGATTGACTAGTTAAGAAGAATCCATGACCTTAAATACTTATTAACTTGCCATTTACAAACTTATTTGATAGAATAACTATTATTTCAAAATGGAGGTAAAGTCTTGGATAATAATTTAGATGATAAAAATATTATTAAATCTGCTATAAAAATTTTTCATTTATTAGAAGTACTAACTGAACATAAAAAACTTAGTATAAGTATGCTAAGTGACTTAACAGGTTATAGTAAAAGTACTACTCAACGTATAGTAAATACATTGAAATATTTAAAATATATTGACCAAGATATGTCAACATCAGAATACTTCCCTTCAATAAAGTTATATGAATTGGGTAGTAGTGTAGTAAATAATATGGCAATAAAAGATGTAGCGAAGCCTCACATAATCAAACTATATAATGAAGTAAATGAAACTATTAACTTAGGTATACTCGATGACAACGCTGTTGTTTATCTAGATAAGATGGTTTCTAAGTCACCCTTGAGAGTAGAATTAGAATTAGGTATTAAGGTTCCACTTTATTGCAGTGCTTTAGGTAAAGCTATTGCTGCATTTAATAATGAAGTAATTTCTTTTGAAAAAAATTATATTAAGTATACAGAAAAAACTATTTCTTCTGATGAGGAATTATATGAGAATTTAGCACAGGTTAGAAAACTTGGATATGCAATCGACAATGAGGAATATGTTGAAGGTCTTATCTGTATAGGCGTCCCTATCGTAAATTCCATAGGAAATGCTATTGCTAGTATAAGTATTTCCAAACCTGCAATTAGATTTAATAAAGACGATATTCCTTATTATTCATCTCTACTAAAGGGTTATGCTATTAAAATACAAAATGATTTATATTAATTAGAAAGTAGTAGATATAATCATTTTATTAGTTGATGAATTAGATTAAGCTATTATAATATAATCTATAATTAACGATGAAATATTAATAGTAGAGATTATTTCTAATCTCTACTATAATTTCTTTTAAATTGATAAACCTTTAGATATCATTCTATATACCCCAAAATGTTTGAATTGTTTGCTTTGAAGGTGGTTTTGTAATTTTTGATACTATTATAAATGCAAGCAATGAATATAATAATGAAGGCACTATTGCATGAAGTCCAAATGGTCTTGGTAAATAGTAGTTATGTATTATATATGAACCAATACCCACTATCATACTAGCGATTGCACCTTCCTTGTTAGCTTTCTTCCAATATAGCCCCAAGATAGTTGGCCATAAGAATGTTGAAAGCTGTCCAGCCGTAGCAAATAAGTTTAACCAAACCATTAATTCTGGCGGCTCCATAGAAACTAAAAATATTATTATGCCAACTATTACTGCCCATCCAATAGTCCATCTTGACACCTTATGTGAATCTTTAGCAAATTTAGGTTTAATATAGTTTATAATTAGGTCATTCACTATCGCCCCTACAACAACTAATAATTGAGAATCTACTGTGGACATAACAGCTGCTAAAGGCCCTGATAATATTATACCAGCTATTACACTTGGAAATAGTGTAACTGCCAATGTAGGTACTACTAGGTCTCCTGAGCTTATTCCAGATACTAGAGTACTACCAAATGCACCTACTAAATGCATTCCTGTTAATATTAATATGGAAACCAGTGTACCAACTTTGATCCCTGAATTTAAGCTCTTAGAATCTTTATAACTCATAGCCCTCTGGGAAACACTTGGAAGTCCAACTACGGCAAATCCTACTAAGACCCAATACGATGTAACCCAAGGCTTTGTCATAAATCCATCTTGTACCCCAAAAGGAGTTATCATCCCCGGATCTATGGCCTTCATATTTTGTACAATATTTGCAATACCCCCACCTTTAACTAGAACTACGGTAAATAAAGCTAAAGTTGAAATTGTCATAACTATTCCCTGCATAGTATCGTTTAATACTACACCTCTATATCCTCCTATTGCTGTATGAACTACTACTGTGATTCCGAAGAAAGCTAATGCTATAGTATAATCTATTCCTGTAGATCCTTGAAGTAATCTTGCAGCACCTATCCATTGGGCTGCCATTGCAGCTATTAGGAAAAAAATAATGGATAAGGATGATATTATAACAACTGCTTTACTCTCATACCTAACTCTAAGAAAGTCAGTTATTGAATTAGCATTTATTTTTCTAGAAACTATTGCAAACTTTTTACCCAATACTGCAAGAGTATAATAACCTGTTGGCATCTGTGCCATTGCTAGAAATACCCATGCAAGACCATGAGTATATGCAGTACCTGGCCCACCAATAAAACTACCTGCACTTAAATAAGTAGCCACAAGTGTCATAGCTAATACAAATCCGCCAGTATCCCTTCCACCAGTCATGAACTCATCCATGTATTCTGTACCATCACCATTTTTTGATTTCTTTACCTTGCTAAGAAGCTTTGCAGCGTAGATTCCAATGAAATACATAGCTATAAAGTATAATACTATTGGAACTAAAACCTGAAGATTTAGATTGCTCATATTCTAGCCTCCCCCTTATTTAACTAATCTTATATATTCTTCTGCTTCTTCCTGTGTGAATTTATCAAGTGGCATGTCCTTAAATCCTTTATCTACCATTATGAAAGTTAAAGCCGTAAATATTACTGCACCTACTATACAACTCATAAAAAACCATGCTGGGAAGCCTAGAATATATGTGTACTCTTCCACTGGTTTACTGCCCATTCCATATCCGAATACATACCACCAAATCAAGTTCACAATTCCTAATATTACACCATACATTGCTTCTTTATTACATTGTTTATACCTGGGGTCTTCCATGAAATCCCCTTCACTGTTGTCGATTCTCTTTTTTTGTTCTACTTCTTTCACAATTATTCACCATCCCTTTTTAAATTTATATAACAATACTAAGTCTTTAAACTTGTATATCGTCATTTCAAAACATTTTAATAGCTGATGTTTTCTTGATGAAAAAGTACCCAACAAAATATCCTAATATGGAAAATAAGATCCAACCTAACTCATAATTGGATAGAGGTAACAATCGATAAACTTTCTCAAAAGCACTTATATTTAAATTAAACATATTCATATATCCAATTAGTCCATCAATAATGCCAAACACCAATGATACTGACACTGCAACTCTCATACCAGACATTAATCTTTCATTGTAGATTATATTTGGAATCAAAGCATAACATAGAGTTAGCATTATTGCTGGAGGATAGATTACAGTTAACATTGGCTCGGTCAATATTACTATGTTTTCCAAACCTAGTATACTCACGATTCCACTAAGTATTGAAATTATAATAGCTGCATTTTTATATTTAATTTGTTTATCACTTACTTCTTCATAAAACTCAGATGTAGACGCTGTTATTCCAACAGCACAAGTTAATGCAGCAAATAAAAGCCCTATATTAAACACTATACCTCCAGCAGTCCCCCATAATTGGACTACTGCAGCCGCATATAAAGCAGAAAATTTTAAATCATCAAAGAATCCATAAGTGGTTGAGCCAATAACCATATGGAAAAAATGAGATAAAGCAAGTATACTCGTGCCTATTAATCCTACGATTATCAAATATCTACTTATACTGTCTTTCCCTATATTTTTTGATTTTAAACTATTAATTATAAGGCCTCCGAACAATAGAGCACAAGGCAACTCCATAGTCGCATAGCCTTGTAAAAATCCATATACAAAGGCAGGCTCACTATACATCTTAGGTCCTTGTATGGACAAGGGAGTAAATAGCCCTTTAGTTATAACTCCTGCAACCGTAATTAACAATGTAGGAAATAGTATCTTACTGATTTTATCCATGGTATTATCTTTTCCCGAAATAAACCAATAAACTAATGCATAGTATATTGAGGTAAATATCAAAAGAGGTATCATACTAAAAGGTTCATAACCGGTGATTTGCAAAAAAGCACCCCAAGCAGCAGCACTCATCCTAGGTATGACAAATAATGGCCCCAACACCAAAATTGTTATATTACAAAATATTTTTGCAAATATAGGTGATATTCTCCTAGATAGTCCAAGGAATGTTCCTTCTCCCTTAGCAAGTGCAAAATATCCTAAAAATGGAATAAAAACTGCTGTTACATATACACCCAAAAAAGCTGGTATTATGGATGTTCCACTTTCTTTTCCCCAAGTCATGGGCCAAATCATACTAGAAGCTCCAAAATGCATTGAAAATAGGGCACCACCTAAAGGTAATAATGTCATGGCAGATAAGGTATGCTTTTTCATCCAATTCACCTCTTAATCAAAGTTAATTTCCATTTAAAAAGTTTAAAGCTGCTAATGTATACATTTTAGCCGTTTCAATCAAATCATCAATTTCACACCATTCGTTAACTTGATGGGGAACTTCCCTATCTCCAGCCCCTGTAACTACTACAGGAATATTCCTCCATGCTGTTAAAAAAGTCCCATCAGTTGCACCAGGCACCCCATTATAAATAGGTTCAGAGCCCATAACTTCTGTATAAGCTTTTGCAAGTGCCTTAACTATTGGTTCGTCAATGTCACACTCAACAACTGGTCTATTGTCAATAATCTCAAGTGTTGCATAAAACTTGTCATCACCAGAAGGATATTGCTCCATTAGTCTATCCAAAATTCCTTGAACCTGATTTACTAAGGCATCATGATTTTGACCAGGTACAGTCCTTATATCCAATGTCATATATGCATCAGTAGGTACTACATTAATCTGAGCCACTCCCTTTATAGGTGTTTGAATCGTCGTAGGTGTTATGCTTGGCCAACCTAAGTATTCATGTTTACCTAATCTATCCTTTTCTGCATTTTCAAGCTTTCTAAGTTCTGTTATTACTTTACCAACTCCCCAAACTGGATTATTACCCGTTAAAGGCATAGCTCCATGGGACATCTTTCCATTTATTGTAATACCAAGTCTTAAAGCACCTTTCTGTACAAGGCATAAATTTTTCTCTTCAGGCTCACAAATAATGCCTGCATCTACATCATCTGCCCAACCCTTTCTAATAAAATCTTTTATCCCAATCATTAGACCTTCTTCATCAACTGGAATACAAAGCTTTATTTTTCCTTTTAATGGCACACCTGAATCTTTTATAGCCTTTGTCGCATATATCATGGCACCAACATTTCCTTTGGTATCATTTGTTCCACGTCCAAACATTCTATCCTTGCCATCTACATTGACTATTTCTGCTCCAAATGGATTATAATCCCATTTTTCTATATCTCCAGCAGATACTACATCTGTATGACCTTCAAATAGAAGGGTTTTTCCTTCTTCACTTCCAGTAAATATAGCTATAACATTTGGTCTTCCAGGGACTACTTCGTCTAAATGAACTTCAAATCCCTCTTGTTCTAAAAATTCATAGATAAATTGTGCAACTTCTGCCTCATTTGCATTTTCTACTTCAGGATCATACACACTATTGATTCTAACTAGCTTCTGAATGAATTCTATCATTTCATCAGTCTTTAAGTTTTCTAATACAATAGAATTGTCCGCTATCACAGAACTGTTCATATTTATAATCCTCCCATGATTTTAATAGTAAATTAATTATTTGGATTTGATGTAATTAGCTAAAATAACTTTTTTCTTTCAATAAAATTAGATTAGTCATCATTTCATTTACAGGTGTTTGAATATCTAACTTTTTCCCTTCTCTTACAATAACACCGTTGATATTCATAATCTCCGTCTTTCTCCTATTAATTATATCTGCCAACATTGAAGATGTATTTCCAGATGTTGCTCTACATATCTCTTTACAATGCTCCGAATTTTCAAATCCTAATTTAATTTCTAATGCTTTTGCCACTTCAATGCCTTCACTTACTAATTTTTCTAACAATAATATACTTTCTTCATTTTCTAATAATTGTCCATTCTTCAATCCTGTTATTGCTGTTAATGGATTTATTCCAACGTTTATAAGTAGCTTGTCCCATATTAATCCCATTACATTTTCTGATATTTTTGCTGGTCCTAATTTTGGTAGATTTAATAGATTGCCTAGTTCTTTTATCCTGTTTGTAATTATATCATCTATCTCTCCTATGGTGGTTCCTCCATTACCTGCATGATTAATCTTGCCAGGCTCTATCATACTAGCACCATTTGAGCTAGTACCTGCAATTATCTGATTTATATCAACAACAGAATTAATTTTTTCTATATTCCCTAATCCGTTTTGTAATGTCAATACAATTGTGTTTTTATCAAATACAGCACTATTATGCTTTACTGCAATATCTGTTATAGTAGACTTTACAAATACTATAGCAAGATCAACCCTACCAACTTTCTTAGCATCTGTTGTAGCTTTTACATTTTTAATATATCTTTCTACACCATCTTCTACTATACATAAACCATTTTCATTTATTTTATTTACATGTTCTTCGAAAACATCAATAAAATATACTTCACTTCCAGCCTCTGCTAAAATTCCTCCATACAAACTTCCCATGGCTCCAGAGCCTATTATGGCTATCTTCATTTTAATCATCTCTCCATGTTTTTTGTTTATTCTATTTCAAATCCTTCTACACTTGCATTAAAACAGTATTCTTTTGATGGGAATGTGCCATCAATGCTTTCTTGATGAAATTTGTTTAGACCGTCTACCATTTCTTGTCTGATATGTGCAAAATGTTTTACAAATTTTGGTTTAAACTCTCCATACATATCTAATAGATCTTGTGTTACTAATACTTGGCAGTCCACATATGGTCCTGCTCCTATTCCTAATATTGGTATACTTACAGCTTCTTTTAGCGCTTTTGCTACTCCCTTTGGTACACATTCTACTACTATTGAAAATACTCCTGCTCTTTCCAATGTCTTTGCATCTTCTATTAGCTGTCTAGCTGCTTCTGGTGTTCCTCCCTGTACCTTGAATCCACCTACCATTCCTGCTGTTTGTGGTGTAAGTCCTATATGTCCCATTACTGGTATACCTGCCTTCACTATAGCTGCTATTGTATCTGCCATTTCTGTTCCACCTTCTAATTTTACACAATCACATCCTGTTTCTTTATATAGTCTATTTGCATTCTCAACAGCTTGTTCTTTACTAACATTATATGACCCAAATGGCATGTCCCCTACTATAAATGTATCTGGAGCCCCCTTCACCACTGGCTTTATATGATGTAACATATCTTCCATTGTAACCGAAGTTGTCCCATCATATCCTAACATTACCATTCCTAATGAATCACCAACAAGTATGACTTCACAATTACTATCATTTACGATAGTAGCAGTTGTATAATCATATGCTGTCACATAGGTAAACATCCTTCCCTCCTCTTTGTACTTTTTGAAATCCGTGACTGTCATCTTCTTCTTTCCTTCTGACATTTTACCACCCCTATTTTTATTATTATATCTTAAACAATACGACTCATAAGCATTGCTATTTGTAGTATTATTTGATGTTTCTTTGTTTTAAATCTTTTTGTTTCGTATTGCGGTACATTATATTGTAATACGGCATAATGTCATTATAACAATAATATTTTCTTAAGTCAATCTAATGTAGTTAAAATTATTAAAATAATTAGAATATTTTATCACATTTAACAAAATAAATTATCAATAAAATAAAAATAGATTAGAATGTAAATATATCTTTTCACTCTAACCTATCTTATTGATTATTATCTTAATATAATTTTATCTAGAAATCTTTTACACCTAAACTTTATATTTTATATTTTTAATATCTATTTAGTTTTTTCAAGAAAGTCCCTTGAGAATTTACTTATGCCAATCCTTTATTCTTCCAAAGCATATAAACTATAGGAACTGTTAATATTTCTGCAATAGGAACTGCTATCCAAATACTATTTCCTCCTAAAAACATTGGTAAAACTAGTAATAAGGGAAACAGTATAATCAGACTCCTACATAGTGATATAAGTACGGATTTCTTCCAATATCCTATAGACTGCATATAAGATGCCATAAGTATATTGATACCTGATACAAATAAAGCAGGGAAATAGTACATAGAAGCTTTGACGGCCACTCTAACCAGTTCAATATCATTATCTGCAAATATAGATACTGGAATCTCTGCATATTTAAATAGCAATAAATATGACACTATTCCAATTGTCGATGATATTCCTAAGCTGATTTTTAAAATCACCTTTATACTATTTTTTTCATTAGCTCCGTAGAAAAAACTTATCAATGGCTGTGAACCTTCTGCCATACCTAAAAATATTGATAAAACAATGAGAGCTATATACCCTACTATTCCAAATGCTGCAAAACCTAGAGCTCCCATATGTATTCCAATTGCAATATTAACACATAGAGCAGTTATACCTAATGCGAATTCCATAGTAAAAGATGGAATACCTTTTAATAGAATCTCACAAATAACTTGTAAGTTCATTTTTGTCTTCTCAATATATAAGTTCCCTTTTTTAAATATGAAATGTGGAAGCACTATCAGTATACTAAATACAGGGCCCAGACCAGTCGCTAGTGCTGCTCCACCTACACCCATTTTTAATGGCCCCATGAAATACCAATCAAGAAACACATTTGACAATGCTCCAACAATTTGAGCAAACATCACAAGTTTCGGCTTTGAATCATTTCTTAGCCATGTACACATAGCATAACTAAACATAAAAGTAGGACTAAATGCAAAAAGATATGTGGTATATTCTACTACCATATCCATTATATCAGGGGTAGATCCTAATATTTTTGCAATAGGGTATCTTAGTACTAAACTAAATATTGCTATAGATATAGATACTATAACTAAAAGTCTGGCAGATAAGTTGAAAATTCTCCTCCCCTCATTGTACTTCCCCATACCATTACTATTAGAAATCATTATACCTGCCCCCACAGATACAAGCATGCTTAATGCAATCAATATTTCTACAATAGGTACAGCAACTGTCACAGCGGCAAGTGGATCTCTTCCAAGCATTCTTGCTACGAATAACCCATCAACTACAATATATATTGAATTAAATAAAAGTCCTGCTATTCCAGGAATAATATAGGACAATAATAGTTTAAGTATGTTCTTAGATTGACTTTCCTTTTTATTAAGTAATGTTTCAGTATTTTTCATATACAACTCCCCCTTATAAATAAAAAAAATAGACCTGACGCAACCTCAGGCCTATCGATGCGATTTCTTATCTCTTTTAAAGAGTATTATCCTCCGGCGAGGACAATACTTAGAGATTTATTCAATTTACATAATTTCTGTATATAATAGCATAATAGAATATCTATGTCAATTTATTTTTATGCTATTTTTTAAATATAAAGATTTTGTACGAAAAATTTAGATTGTATCCTTTCTATTGCTTTTCATCTATTAGAATACTTTCCACAGCTTCATAGTTATATCCTTTATATGCTCTTTTAACTTCCTTTACTTGCTTAAGATCTGATTTAACTTTATCAACATTTGATTTCATTTTAATTGTATTATTACGATCTATCATCGATATATCATTTAATATGGCATTTATTTCGGTGACGATTCCCTTTAAAGATTTTATATTAGCATATTTTTCTATATTAATCTTTTCTAAATTATCTATGCCTTCCTCTGATTTTATATCATTATACAATGATAAGAAATCCCTGTCTAAGATATCTATCTCTTCCATTAATTTTTCTTTTTGAATTAATATTTTACTTAAATTATCTATATTATCGTTTTCTATTGTGCTTGCTTGAGTTGTAGTTAATTTTAAAATTTGAATTAATATATCCTTCTTTTTCAAAGAAAGTTCTATCATTTTTTTTACATTATCATAAGTCATTTGCACACCTACTTAGCTTGATAAACTTTTTGTTTTATTTGTTTTATAACCTCTTTCCAAGTATCTCTCATATCATTTACTACGGTAAGTGCTTCCTCTATTGCCTTACTATCTTTATTTATATTTGCATCTACTAATTTAGTTAAAACAAAATCGTATAACTTTCTAAGTCCTTTGGATACATCATAGTTCATATCTAGAGAATAGTTTAATTCTAATATAATGTCCTGTGCCCTCAGTAATGAGGAATGTGCCTTTTCCATGTCCTTATTCTCTATGCTATATTTCCCAATATTCATAAATTTAATAGCACCCTCATATAGCATCAATGTAAGTTCCTCTGGAGTAGCCGTCAGGACAGCGTTCTGCTTATATTGGTTTAATGCTTGATATGTCATTTTATTCTCCCCTTATTTATCGCATTAACTGTTGTGTCAGCCAATTGCTTTGGCTATTCATCTGATGTAACATTTTTTCCATATTTGCAAACTTAGCGTAATATGATTCTTCTTTTCTGTATAACATTACGTTTAAATCATCTATTTTTCTATTCATTTCTGATACTTCTTTATCTAAATCTGATATACTTGATTTTTTAGTTACAAAATCTATAAGGATATTGGACTTCACTGACCTAAATAATTCTGCATCTTCACCTGGACCTGATTTATCTATAATGGATTTCATTCCATCAATTAAATTATCATATACTCTTGTGAAAATGCCTCCATTAGCATTCCTATATTTCTTATCTTCAATTTCATACTTACGTAAATCTTCTTGATATTTTTTAAACTCTTCATCATATAGGGCCATTTTCTCAGCAAATTCATCATCTGGTTCCCCTTCACCTTGTACCGGTTTCTCTGGAACTGGTGGTCTACCTGCCATTGCCGGAGGTTCTTTGAATAATAATTCCATTACTCCCTCTGGATCTTTTTCAATTGCTTCTCTAAGTTTCTCCTTATCTATTTGAAGTTTTCCACCAGTAGTACCTCTCGCATATTTTTCAGTACTTATACCTATTTGTGTAATATGGTTAAAAGAGCCTTCAACATTTTCTACTGTTTTATATATATCAGTTCTTGCATTTTGAAGTGCTCTTTGAATGGTTGCATCACTATTTAACATTCCTGATTTAGCTTTTTCTTCCCATAGCTTAGCATCATCTTCATGCATAGCCTTTTTCTCTTCTTGAGATAAAGGATGATAACTTGAATATCTTTTCTCATTTAATGATTTAGATGCCTTGTCCACTAATTCATTATAATCATTGATAAACTTTTGAATTTTTTCCATTATACCATCAACATTTGTATCTACTTTGATGGTAGTAGTGCCTTGTGCTTTAAGTTCAATATTTAGACCATTGAAAGTTATATTGTTATCAGAGTAATTAAATTTTTGTCCATTAAAATCGATTTGTGAATTTATACCTTGTGCCGTTTTTTCAGAAAAACAGCTTAAAAATTCGCTACTTGATGAAGTAAGATTAATTGTTGCAGTCTCTCCTGTTTTAGTAGTTTGTAAAAATAGTACTCCTTCCTTACTACTATCTATTTCAAAAAAAGCCGTAACTCCTTGCTTAGCATTATTTATTGCCTTAGCCACATCGCTCATGGTAACACCATTTTCATTTTTAACTACAATATCTTCTCCACCTGTACCTAAGTTAATAGTAATTTCATTGTCAAATTTTTTACTCTCAGCTACCTTTGCACTATTTAGTTTTGCATTGGTAGCTAATTTATCAACTGTAATTGTATAACTTCCATTAACAGCCTTGCTTGTACTAGACACAGTTGCTGCTGTTTCATCTGACGACGTTGCCTTCCTTATATAATCTAAATTTGAATATGAATTACCAAGAGCTATACCTGTACTAGTGACTTTGGTCAGTCCCATATCCTTTCTAGTATTCAATATAAAGTTTGCAAACATCTTATTCATACTAGTATATGCTTCTTGTCTCCAAAGAGCCATTTGCCTGCTCTGCTCATATCTACTAACTTTTAGCCTTTCTACTTTCATCATACTTTGAACCATAGCATCTGTATCCATACCTGATGCTAACCCTGATATTCTTAAATTACTCATAAAATCACCGCCTATATTTTTTTATCTACTATAATTCCTGCAACTTCCCAAATTGCTGCAACCATATCTAGTATCTTTTCTGGTGGAAGTTCTCTAATCACTTCATCTGTTGTTACATCTATGACCTTTACCATTATCTCTTTAGTTGCTTCATGTATTGAAAATTCAAATCTTCTATCGTAAGCAACAAAGTCCTTATTTGCTTTTTGTATTATATCTATAACTTCTTCTTGTGAAAATTTTTTATCCTCTTTATATCTTTGTTCCTCACTTTGTCTTGCCTGTTTTGGTATTTTAATTTCTCCATTCCCTGATGTGACAGTATTGGTTTGAGCTTGGCTAATCCTTGAATTTGTTGAGATATTTGCCATAGTACTAACCTGCATCTATATTACCTCCCCTTAATAATCTCCTACACATTATATCGACTAATATCTCATATTCTTTAATAATATGAGTTAATTTTTTACATATATATCCTTCTTAGTCTATAAATTATTGTTATCATTGTTTTTTGGGGTATAATATTGTTACCTTATAAGAGAGGGGGAAATTTTTGAAAAAAAATATGAATTTAGGAATAGGCATGAGAACTATTAAAACAGGGTTGGCAGTTTCAATAAGTATTATGATTTGTTCTCTATTTGAATCTAAAAGTCCTATATTTGCAGGCATAGGGGCAATTATGGCAATGCAAGCCTCGGTTTCTGAATCCTTTACAATGGGAAAAAATCGAATGCTAGGTACATTTGTAGGTGCTATTATTGGATTGCTATTTTCTCTAGCATTTCCACAAAATCCTTTTTTTATTGGAATTGGTGTTATAATTGTTATCCATTTATGTTATATTATGAGATGGAATAAGGCATTACAATTATCAGCTATAGTTTTTATGGGTATCGCATTGAATCCAATACTAGAAGCTAGATTTTCATATGCATTGTTTAGAATAATAGATACTTTCATAGGAATCATTGTAGGAATGATAATAAACTATTTTATTTCTGCCCCAAATATGGAGAAAAGAATAAGAGGTTCTATAAATACTCTTTATAATGAATGTAAGAAAATAATCTATACCATAATATGGAAACAAGGAGAAGTAGACCTAAGAGAACTTAGATCAGATATAACGTTATTGGCGGAAAACTATGAGGCACTTAGTAATGACATTGATCTTAACTTATTTAGAAATAAAGATTCAAATTCATATAATAAAATATTATCTATTGCAGATTCTATAGAGACTAATATTTCTTTATTATCAAAGATGGATAAAATCCCATATATCGATGGGAAAAATCAAAAACTGTTAAAGGAATTATTCGATAAAACTTTAGATCCCAAAGAAGGTTTAATTAAAGAAGATATAGATATTGTATATAATTATCATCTAAATCAAAGCTTAAATCTACTTCTCGAGATAAAAAGCTTTTTAGAAGAACATCCCTTAGAAAATAAATAACTTGTGCTTTGTAAGCACAAGTTATTTATTAGTCTTAACTATTAGAAGTCACTATCATCTATACTATCTAGCCACCCATTAATAGGTTCTACTACTCTTTTTATTGTTCCATCTACAAAAGGATTTTCTAGGTTAGCTAGTTTAACTAACTCTAGGAAAGGTAAACTTCCTCCTGCTCTACAAAGTCTTATATAATCTTCCCACGCTTTCTCTTTGTCTTCCCTAGTCTTGATCCAGAATTGGAATGCACATACTTGTGCTAAAGTATAGTCTATATAATAGAATGGACTACTGAATATATGTCCCTGTCTAAACCAATATCCACCATTGTCTAAGAAAGTATTATCTCCATAATCTCTAAATGGAAGGTATTTCTTTTCAATATCTCTCCACTTAAGCTTCCTCTCTTCTGGTGTAGCAGTTGGATTCTCATATACATAATGTTGGAACTCATCTACAGTTACTCCATAAGGTATAAAATTAATTGCACCAGCTAAGTGACTAAACTTATATTTTTCTACCTCATCTTGGAAGAAAAGTTCCATCCATGGCCAAGTAATAAACTCCATACTCATTGAATGAATCTCACAAGCCTCTAATGTTGGGAAGCCATATTCGGGCAACTCAAATCCCATACTTAAATAGGATTGAAAAGCATGACCTGCTTCATGAGTTAATACATCAATGTCTCCAGATGTTCCATTAAAGTTAGAGAATATAAAAGGTGATTTATATTCTGGTATAATAGTACAATATCCGCCAGCCATCTTTCCTTTTTTACTAACTAGGTCTAATAGCTCTCTTTCTATCATAAATGTAAAAAATTCATCAGTTTCTGGAGATAGTTCTCTATACATTTTCTTTCCATTTTCAAGAATCCAATCAGGGTCTCCCTTTGGAGTCGCATTTCCAGTTAAATATTCCAAAGGCTCATCATAATGTTTCATTTCTTTAAGTCCAAGTCTTCTTCTCTGTCTATCTTTTAATTCAGCAACTACTGGAACCAAATCCTCATATACTTGTTTCCTATAATTAGCAACCATATTCGCATCATAATCTGATCTGCCAAGTTTTTTATATCCCATTTCTACATAGCTAGCAAATCCTAAAGTCTTAGCCATCTTATCTCTAACTTTAACTAGTTCGTCATAAATTCTATCAAGTTCTTCTTCGTTTTCCTTAAAGAATCCAGTCGTAACTTCAGATGCTTTTTTTCTCATATCTCTGTCCTTTGATTCCATAAAGGGTCTCATCTGACTTAGATTTCTTATTTCACCTTCAAAATTTAATTTAGCTGAAGCAATTAATTTATCATATTCTGTTACAAGTTTATTTTCCTTAATTAAATCTTCAATTATCTCCTCTGAAAAAGTTTGTAATTGCAGTTCTGCAAGAGTAAATACTTGCTTTCCCCATGCTTTTTCTAATTCTTTTCTAAACTTAGAGTTAACAAGTTCCTTATAAAATTTAGACACTAAATTTTCAAACTTCGGTCTGTTTTCATCAATGAAATCATTTTCTTCAGCATAGAATTCGTCCTCAGTATCGATTGAATGTCTAATACTCACTAAAGTAGCCATGCTATCTACATGATTTCTTACTTTATTTATTTCTTTCATTACTTCATTTTGCTCTTCAAAAGATTTTGCCTCACTGAATCTTTTTAAAATCTCATCAAACTCCTCAGTAATCTTAGATAAATCTGGTCTCTCATACTTATAATCTTTAAATTTTAGCACATTAACCCTCCATTCTAATTGGTTCTTATTTTCAATAATATCAGATTTTTCCATTAATTAATAGATTAAATATTTATTTTTGTTTATTATCTCTAAAATGCCTAATAATATTAATGTATATTATAGTAGTATAAAAATAATGTGGTATAATATGGTATGATATTTTATAAACTAATCAATATTTAATTGGAGTGTGATGATGTTGTCAGACCATTTATTTTGGGAATTTATTATTTTATTTATTCTTATTGGACTTTCTGCTTTTTTCTCTGCATCTGAAACAGCCCTCGTTTCCTTAAGTAAAATTAGATTAAGACGTATGGTTGAAGATAATGAAAAAAATGCAAAATTAATTAGCAATCTTGTTGAAAATCCAAATAAATTATTAGGGGCTATTTTAATAGGGAATAATGTTGTTAATATTGGAGCATCTGCAATAGCTACATCAATAGCTATAGACTTATACGGCAGTAAAGGTACTTTAATTTCTACAATTGTTATGACTATTTTGATATTGGTCTTTGGTGAAGTAACACCTAAATCGCTAGCTGCACAAAATTCAGAAAAAACATCTGTTAAAGTAGCTAGACCTATTAGCTTTGTAACTATAGTCTTTAAGCCTCTTATTTCTATTTTAACTTTTGTAACTAATGGTATAGTTAGACTATTAGGTGGTACTAAAACAGGAACACAGCCTCTAATTACAGAGGATGAACTAAAGACCATAGTAAATGTAAGCCATGAAGAAGGAGTTCTAGAGGGTGAAGAAAGACAAATGATTTATAATGTTTTTGAATTTGGCGACTCTCATGCTAAAGACGTAATGACACCTAGAACCAATATGGCTGTTGTAAATATAAATTCTACATACAGTGAATTGCTAGAGTTTTTAAAAGAAGAAAACTTCTCTAGGATTCCGGTATATGACGAAGATATAGATGATATCGTTGGTATAATGCATGTAAAAGACCTTATACTTTATGTTGACAACAAGGACAATTTCAAGCTAAAGGATATAATAAGACCTGCTTATTATACCTATGAATTTAAATCAACTGCTGAACTTTTCGATGAAATGAGATTAAATAGAATTCCCGTAGCTATTATCTTAGACGAATATGGTGGTACTGTTGGAATGGTTACTACAGAAGACCTTGTTGAAGAAATAGTTGGTGAAATCAAGGATGAATATGATGAAGAACACGAAGATATCGAAGTGATTAAAGAGGACGAATACCTAGTAGATGGCAGTACAAAGCTTGACCTCCTAAATGAAATGATAGGAACTAATATAGAATCTGAAGATTTTGATTCCATAGGTGGATTCGTAATAGGTATATTAGATCGTTTCCCTGAAGAAAATGAAATAATTGAATATGAAAACCTTAAATTTATAATCGAAAAAATAGAAAAAAATAGAATTGAAAAGATGAGGATACTTACTTAACAGTCATATTTTTATTAGTAATTTAATAGAAATAATAGGAATATTTTTACCTCCCATTTAATACAAATTAAATAATAAGATACAAGAACAAGCCTTTAATTTTTATATCATTTTGATTCTCTATTCTTGTATCTCTAAATATAAGCCCAACTAGTAATTGGGCTTTTTTTATAATAAAAATTAAGGGGGAATAGCTATGAAAAAAATATTTGTATTGTTTCTAGTGGCTATACTAGTGATTAGCTTAGCTGGCTGCGGAACTAAAACTACATCAGGTAAAACCGATTATAAAATTGGTATAGTGACTGGCACTGTATCTCAAGGGGAAGAAGAGTTTCGTGCAGGTGAAAGAATGGTCGCGAAATATGGTGATATGATTAAACACATTACTTATCCTGACAAGTTTGCTCAAGAACAGGAAACTACCATTGCTCAAGTTGCTTCATTGGCAGCTGATCCAGCTGTAAAAGCTATAGTTTTCGTTCAAGCAGTTGAAGGAGCTGCACCAGCTATAGATAAAGTTAGAGAAACTAGACCAGATATATTATTTATCTTAGGTGTACCTCATGAAAATCCTGATACAATAGCTTCTCGTGGAGATATCTTACTTGAACTTGACCAGCTTCAACGTGGGAAATCTGTGATTCATAAAGCTAAAGAAATGGGAGCTAAGACATTTATACATTACTCATTCCCAAGACATATGTCTATGGAATTGTTAGCAGCTAGAAGGGATATATTCAAAGAAACTTGTGCTGATCTAGGCATTCAGTTTGTTGAAGTAGACGCTCCAGATCCACTTTCAGATGCAGGTGTGCCAGGTGCACAACTATTTATATTAGAAGATGTTCCAAGACAAGTAGATAAATACGGTAAAGATACTGCATTCTTCAGTACAAACTGCTCTATGCAGGAGCCTTTAATTAAACAAGCTCTTGAAACAGGTGCAATCTATCCTGAACAATGCTGTCCATCCCCATATCATGCTTATCCTGGTGCTTTAGGTATTGAAATTCCTTCCGATAAAGCAGGAGATTTAGATTATCTATCAGAACAAATCTCTGCTAAGATAGCTGAAAAAGGTGGTACTGGAAGATTTGGTACTTGGAATAGACCAGCAAACGTAGCTATAATTGAAGCCGGTGTAGAATACGCTAAAGCATACGCTGAAGGTAAAATAGAAAAATTCGATAAAGATGCTATGGTTCAGTATATGAAAGAAGTAACTGGAGATAAGAATAATGAAGTTAAATTCTCAGAGCTTAATGAAGATACTCCAAACTTCTTGTTATTTGTACTAGGATCTCAAATATTCTAATAAACTAAATATAAGGGGTCGTTTCGACGACTCCCTTCTCTTTAAGTAAAGGAGGTTATAAAGTGGATTTACTCCAAATGAAAAATATATCAAAGACTTACTCTGGAAATCAAGTACTTAAAAATGTTTCTCTGACTATTAAAGAAGGTGAAATTCATGGTTTGGTAGGAGAAAACGGCGCAGGCAAATCAACCCTAATGAATATATTATTTGGTATGCCCGTTATACACTCTACCGGAGGATTTGAAGGTGAAATTCTCTTTGATGGAAAAGCATATAATCCAAAAACTCCAACAGAAGCTATGGAAATGGGTATTGGAATGGTACATCAAGAATTCATGCTTATTCCTGGATTTACTATTACGGAAAATATAAAGTTAAATCGCGAAAACACTAAACCTACAGCACTATCTAAAGTCTTAGGACCAAAATTAGAAAAACTCAATTTCACCAAGATGAAAGAAGATGCTAAAAATGCTTTAAATAAATTAAATATGACTGTAGATGAATACCTTCCAGTAGCAGGACTACCCGTTGGCTATATGCAGTTTATTGAAATTGCTAGGGAAATAGATAAATCAAATCTAAAACTCCTAATACTAGATGAGCCAACTGCTGTACTTACAGAATCTGAAGCTGATCAATTTCTAGATGTCATACAGAATCTATCAAATATGGGCATAGCTATTTTGTTCATCACTCACAGATTAGATGAAATCAAACAGGTCACAGATTCTATCACTATTTTAAGAGATGGTTCCTTAGTTAAATCTATACCGACTTCTGAGATTAATATTATTGAAATAGCAAAACTTATGGTAGGAAGGGAAATAACTTCTACCATATCGGATAAAAAGGATATTGACTCTGATACCTCACCATATTTAGAGTTAAAAGATTTATATGTAGATATGCCTGGTGAAAGAGTTAAAGGCGTTAACCTTCAAATAAGAAAAGGTGAAATTCTAGGCCTTGGAGGATTGGCTGGACAAGGTAAAATTGGTATAGCCAATGGAATCATGGGACTCTATCCAACTAAGGGGAGTATATTGAAAGATGGTAAAGAAATGCCATTAAATAATCCAAGGGAAATGCTAAATAACGCTGTGGCTTTTCTCTCTGAGGATAGAAAAGGTGTTGGGCTTTTATTAGATGAACCAATTGATTTTAATATTGCATTTACATCCCTTGAAATTCAAGAAAAGTTTATCAATAAAATTGGCCCTTTTAAAATAGTTGATAGCAAATCAATTAAATTTCATGCGGAAAAAATAATAAAGGATTTAGATATTAGATGTACAGGACCTAATCAATATACTAGATTCCTATCTGGTGGAAATCAGCAAAAGGTATGTATAGCTAGAGCTCTTACTCTAAATCCAGATATTTTATTAGTATCAGAGCCTACCCGCGGTATAGATATAGGAGCTAAAAAACTGGTTCTAGATACTTTAGTTAAGCTAAATCAAGAGCTCAATATGACCATAATAATCACTTCCAGTGAATTAGCTGAGCTAAGGCAGGTATCTGATAGAATAGCCATTATTGCAGAAGGTAAAGTTCATACAATCCTTCCACCAGATGCATCAGATGAGGCTTTTGGTCTAGCCATGGCTGGAGAAGATATAGATAAGGTGGTGAGTTAAATGGACTTTAAGAAAATATACAGAAAAATTGGATTCCCTAGATTGATAATTTCAGCATTTTTAATCGTCTTATTAATTGCAGCAGCTATATTAGATATTCCTCTATCAGGGATATGGCAAGACATATTCACAAGATTTGGTATGAATGTAATTTTAGTACTAGCCATGGTTCCTTCTATACAATCAGGTATAGGCATTAACTTTAACCTTCCCCTTGGAGTTATATTTGGGCTTATTGGTGCCTTAGTCAGTATTGAGCTGGGACTTACTGGATTTGCCAGTTTCGCCGTATCTTTGGCTATTGCAATTCCATTGGCAACTATAGCAGGATATCTATATGGCCTAATGCTCAATAAAGTAAAAGGACAGGAAATGACTGTAGGTAATTATTTTGGTTACTCAATAGTGTCCTTTATGTGTATATTTTGGCTTGTTGCCCCATTTAAAAACGAGAGTTTAATTTGGGCAATGGGTGGATCAGGACTTCGTGTTACACTTTCCTTAGAATCCTCAATGGGAGGAGTATTAGATAGATTTTTATCCTTTTCTCTTGGTAAAATAAAGTTTCCTACAGGTTTAATCCTTATATTTATAATTCTCGCAGCAGTCGTATGGATATTTTCAAAAAGTAAAAAGGGTACTGCCATGAGAGTTGCTGGAAGCTCAGAAGCCTTTGCAACCTCAAATGGAGTAAATGTAGATAAGCAAAGAATTTTAGGTATTATGCTATCTACTGTATTGGCTGCTATTGGTATCATAGTATACAGTCAGTCCTTTGGTTTCTTACAATTATATAATGCACCTCTTTATGTAGCACTTCCAGCAGCTGCTTCTATATTGATAGGTGGTGCAACTCTGCAAAAAGCAAAAATAATTCATGTGATAATCGGTACTTTCTTGTTTCAAGGTTTATTAGTTGTAGCACTTCCTGTAATCAATATTTTATCTGAAGGAAGTATGGCTGAAATAATAAGAATAATAATCAGTAATGGTATTATTATCTATGCACTAACTAGAAAGGCAGGTGACGCAGCATGATAGTTCCAATAGTATTCATGGCTATATGCGTAGTTGGCTTTTTCTTATCTGGTTTGCCACTTAACTTTCTTTTTAATGAAATGATTTTTAGACTATCAAGAAATCTGATATTAGTAATGTCACTTATAATTCCAGTTATAACTGGAATGGGACTGAACTTCGGTATAGTTCTAGGGGCCATGGCTGGACAAATTGGTCTTATCTTTATAATGAATTATGGTATAGGAGGAATAGGTGGATTTTTAATTGCAATATTAGTATCTACTCCTGTAGCTATAATCCTTGGTTACCTAGTTGGAAAAGTACTAAACAAAGCTAAAGGAAAAGAAATGATAACTTCCATGATTTTAGGATTCTTCGCCAATGGGATATATCAATTAATATTTATAGTACTTGCTGGTAAAGTCATACCTATTAGTAATAAAAATATACTTATGCCCACAGGTGTGGGACTTAGAAACACCATAGACTTAAATATTATTAGAAAATCTCTAGATAATTTATTCTTTAAAGACATCACCTCTTACCCTATTGTTACATTGATAGTAACTGCCTTATTATTTTTTGCTCTTTACTTTTTCCTAAAAACTAAATTAGGTCAGGAAATGAGAGCTGTAGGGCAAAATATGCATATATCCAGTGTTTCCGGTATCAATGTAGATAAAACTAGAATTATTGCAATAATAATCTCAACAGTACTGGCTGCTTGGGGACAAATAGTATATCTTCAAAATATGGGTACATTAAATACCTTTAGCAATCATGAGCAGGTAGGTCTTTTTGCGGTTGCATCCCTTCTAATAGGTGGTGCATCAGTAAATAAAGCATCTTGGAGGGAAGCTCTAATAGGCACCTTCCTATTCCATCTACTGTTTATAATTTCTCCACTAGCTGGTCAAAATCTAATGGGAAATGCCCAAATAGGTGAATACTTTAGGGTATTTATTGCATACGGTGTTATAGGTCTTGCACTTCTACTTCATGCTTGGGAACAAAATAAAGCAAGAACACAATTATCTGATATATAATAAATTGTGTTGATTTAAAATTCCGAATTAATTGAAAAAATCCTCTTTTTGTAAAAGAGGATTTTTTCCTGTGCAATCTCTTATATAATAGTATATAATATACTTTAATGAAGAATTATTCGTAATATATTTTGGGGGGAATTATGCAAGATTTAACTTATAAGCAAATACAAAAAATTGATAAGTCTGCAACTAAAAAGTTGTTAAAATATATATCTAAGGAAATACAGGATGAGAGTATTTTAGATAAACTTGAATTTTTTTATCCTGATTTTGGTGAACAAAAACATACTTTAGCATTCAATGTCTGGATAAGCATCGACTTCATGGGGAAAGATGGGAAAACCTTTATTGAGAAATTTCTTGAAGAAAAATCAGGAGTATTAACAGAGCAAGAAAAAGATATTCTAATTGAACGTAACAAATCAAATATATCTCTCTTTGAAGTCCTTGACACTGATGGAGAATTTATCAAAGTCGTTGATTTACTTCAAAATAAAAGTTATAAATTATGGGAACCAGAATTAGCACATACTATATCCATTGGAGATTTTGCTCTTGCTAGAGTTGGAAATCTACTAGGATATTTTACTTTTGTAGGGGATATTAGTTATTTACCTTCTTCTATTAAATCCATGTTCCTTGAAGAAGTATTTATTGATTTTAATCGTTTGAGATTAAATTTCCAAACACTTACTATGAAAGAGTACCTAAAGAAATATAGCATAAACTTATATAAAATCTATACAAATTGCATCTTTGAGGCAATGGAAATGGATGAAGATATTGTTTCAGTTTTATATGACGAATTAGACGAGTTCGAAGCATATCTGGGACTTAAAGTGCCTAAATCCATAGTAAAGAAATATATCGCAAATTTAATAGATTTTTTTGAATACTATCTAGCAGATGAAGATTTAACTTTATATGATCTTGATCAAGTAGATTTTCATTATTTCTTTAAGGATGCCATAGAAGAAGGATTTATAGTATCTCAAGAAGACCTTAATTCTTATATAGCAACTTTTAAAAATTATTTGGGATTTTTAAGTAATAAAGACTCAGATTATAAAGAGGTATATAAAGAACTATTAAATATCAGTAAAACTAGATTTGACTTTATGAATCAGTTAAAGCTAGTTAAATCACCCTTTGTAATAGACAAGGAACTATCAAATATTGTATCAGACTTTCTAAATGAAGATGCAATATCTCTTATTATGGATTATGATAAATTTATGCTATATGTATTAGATAAACCCTTAGATTTAACAGAAAAAAATAAATACATAAAAAGAAAGAATCTTTTAGAAATGAATAAAATATTAGAACTTTCTAATCATGTAGATAAAGATTCACCTAATCAAAAGGATTTCCCTATAATCCATATGTTTTATAAGCTTTCTCTTAATCTAGGATTACTTTCAATAAACGGCAATAAATTATCTGTTTCTAATAAGGGAACTAATTATTTGAGATTAAGAGATGAAGATAAATATGCATTATTTTTTCAACATATTTGGAAGAGTGAATTTATATCTGAACTTTGCGATATAGAAAATATAAATATATTGGAAAAATCCAAGAAGGATTTAATGTTATCTCTATCTTCCCTAAGTGAAAATACAAATTATGAAATTGGGAGCATTTTACCAAAATTCTCAAATAATCTTAAGTTTTTCTTTGCATCTTATATATACTTACAATATCTAGGAATTATTAAATGCAATTTATATCCAAATTATGAAATCAAATTGACTTCTTTGGGAAAGACTGTTTTAAACTTTTTAGAATCAAGAAATAATAGAAAACATGAGTGTAGTGTAATAAATCTAGAATCCTTTAAAAAAAGCAGATAAATTATCTGCTTTTTTATTGTTAAAAACTATCTTCATCTTTTATTAAATCAGATACTTGAGATATAATTGTCTGAAATTGTAATTCATCTAAGCTTAAATTATCTATCGCAATTGGAGATAAATTATAGGCTAATCCGTCAAGTCCAAGTCCTACTCCCATCATCATAGTAATAGCATCAGCAATATGAACTATCGAAACTAAAATTGGATTTATATTTGCTAATTCTGGAGTATGGTGATATCCAATTGCTTCTACTAAATCCTTAGGAAGATTCCACTTTTCAGCTATCTTTTCTCCTATTTCTGCGTGCCCAAAACCTAAAACCTCTCTTTCGGCATCTAAGAAGGATATATTACCTTCTTCCATCTTTAACAATACTTCCATATATTCTTTTTCCATATGCTGGTTCAATATGGTTTTTCCAATATCTCTCAAAAGTCCTGCTATATAAGCTTCTTCTGGATTATAATACTTTATGCTTTTAGCAATAAACCTTGATACTATGGCACAGGTTTGAGATTGTGACCATAGTTCATTTTTCTCTAAAGAATATCCTCTTAACTCATCCATTAAATATGTTCTTACAGTAGAAGCAAGTGCTATTCCCTTTATTGCTTGAAACCCTAATAAAACAGTTGCTTGAGATATAGTAGAAATTTTTCTTGCATAACCATAGTAAGCAGAGTTAGCAAGGCGAAGAATCTTAGTAGTTAGAACCTGATCTTGTAATATTACTTCCTCCATATCATGGACTGTAGAATCTGGGTCATCAGTTAATACTATTATCTTATTTATAATCTCAGGTAAAACCTTCATATCTTCGACTTTATTGACTATATACTCTAAAGTAAGTTTTGTCACATTAATCTCCCCAATCAATATAAGCATTTTCTTTAATTATACCCAAAATTAATCATATATGACATAGACATAAAGACTCAAAAAACATTGGGACAATTTAGTCCCAATAATTATCTGCTTTTATTTCATTTAAAATAATTCTAATGTCAGGATTTTTTATATTATTATAAACCCTGTAGAAATCATCTTTTCTTTCCTCATAGTCCAATTCCCTTTTTAAATACCTATCTAGGAATTCTTTAAACAATATAAGCTCTCTATCATTTTTATCTAAATCCGTTAACAGCTCTATACCATCCATCAGTTTTCCCTTACTCATGAAATATAATTTAGTATTTTCATCTTTTAAAAATTCTATTGACCTTTCATATTCACCATGGTATAAATCTATATATATAATATCTGAATCCCTTACATTATCTGCAAGAAGTAAATCTTCCCTAGCTTTTTCAAATTCACCTATAGATCTATAATAATCTCCTCTATACCAATAATAATAGCTATCTCTATATTCTTCAGGTATTATATCAAAAACTTTCTTCCCTAATTCAATATTTTCTCTATATTGACTTGAAGTTGTAGCTCCTAATACCCTAAGGAGTACATCTGCTTTACCTGTTAATTCATATACCTGTATTCCATAATTCATAGCCTTTTCAGCATCTGAAGTTCCCTTACCCCAACCATATATATATAGTTTAGCCAAATATGATAATGCTTCTATATTTTCTTCATCATCTAGCAGCAAATTTTCATAATGATTTATGGCTTCTTTATACTGTACTTTTGATATTAGTCTTTCCCCCTCTGTTTGCTTGCCTCTTACCTTTAAGCTGGGCATCATATCATAATAATTAGTCATCGGAGCACTGCTGCTCAACATATTTTCATTCTCATCATAGGCATCAACCATAATATAAACTGTAATCTCACTATATACATATCCCATTATGGCTCCAGGACTTACAACACCATTTTCATCAATAGAGTACCCTGAAGGAGAATGTTTAAGAACCTCTATATCAAATACTGCCTTATTTCCTCTTATATCCACTTGCCCTTTCTCATCCATTATAACAGTAGTAAACATAGATGAATTTCCTACCCCTACAACCTTAACCCTATAAAATTCTGCTCCTTGGACTTCTTCCCATTCTACTTCAAACTTATTTCCATCTACTAACTCTTCAGCCTTAGGCTTTATAATCTTCATAGCAGAGCTAAATTGAAAATCATACTCTACATCGTCTAATACCTCAAAGTTAAATCTATTTTTCTCTAAATATGCCTTTTCAAATAATATTCCCGTACCTACTCCAATACCTAAATCATACTTTCCATCCTTCACGCCGATGGTTTCATAATATCCATCCTTATCTGTAATGGCAACGAAATCTATACCTCTGGAAGAATAGCCTTGCCTAGCTTTTTGCAGATATACTTCCACAAATGGAATGCCTACTCCGTCAACAGTTACCCTTCCCTTGATCTTATTTTCTCCATTTTTGTAATCTAACTCTTCTAACCATAACTTTCTATAACTTGGAACTAAATTGCCAAATAAAGTACCATCGAATCTCCACCCAACTTCACTGGCTTTTCCATAATACTCATCTGCTTTCTGAAAATCCTCCCTAGCAAATTCTATATGCCCTTTTAAAAAATAATACATATAATCTATATCCTTATTTCCTAGTACAAAAGATTCCAACACATCCTCTGCCTCAGTATATTCCCTATTGGAAAAATGTACATACCCTTCATAAAGCATAGATATACCTCTTATTTCATCTTTCTCTGAGTATTTTCCCCATTTTATCCAATTCTCTAAATTATTTGCATCACCATTATATATATATAAATCTAATATACCCTTGTAAGCCAAAGTGTATCTCTTACTCTTAGGATAATCCTGTATTATTTTTTTATAGCTGTCTATAGCTTTATCTATAGTACTATAATCTAAGTTTCGTTCTCCCATCTTCATTTCCATCATTATTCTATATCTACTTAATCCACTAATTATAGTCTCAGCCCTTTTATATAGTACCTCATCTTTTTGAAAAGAAACAGGGTATTTTAAATAGTAGTCATAAAGTTTCTCTGCTACTTCTGGCTTAGATTTATTAAAAATCTCAGCCAATGTCAGATTGACAAAGGGTACTACTGCTAAAATTAATACTACTATTAATAGTATTAATTTTACCTTTATTCTAATCTTCACGACTACTCACTCTCCTTTCTTCTCTAACTATAATCTGAGTTGAACCTAAATCTATAATATTTTCGCTCTTAACCATTATATCCTTAGGTACTCCCACTATTATGAAAAATATAATAAAAGATGCTACCATAGGCACTAAAGGTATTTCTATTTCCTTATTTAAGAAATCCCTTATTTTTTCATCAATGCTTTTCTTTCTATTACTTAGTATCCTGTCTCTTAAGCCCTGAGAAAGTTCTATGTCCTTCGCTTCACATTCCATAATAATATTCAATTCATTACCTAACCTATCTTTATTCATATAACTCTCCTCCTCTCTCAATGGCATTCTTCAATATTACTCTTCCACGGCTCAATCTGCTCTTTATCGTTCCTTCCTTTTCCTCTAGAATTTCTGATATTTCCTTAATTGCTAATTCCTCAAAATAAAATAATATTAAAATTTCTCTATACAGAGCATTCAAGTTAAATAATTCCCTTCTCAAAATTTCCCTGTCAATAGAGTTAAATACTATATCTTCCACCTTTTCCTTGGTTTCAAATATATCCTCGTAAATTTCAAATTCTCTCCTACTCTTTATCTTATCCTTACATAAATTCAATGCTATTCTATAAATCCAAGTATATAAGGAACTATTCCCATTATAATTATCTATCTGATTAAATACTCTAAGGAATGTATCTTGAACTATATCCTCAGCATCCTTTTCATTCTTAAGGATTAGGTAGCAAGTTTTTAATAGCCTATTTCCATAGATATCCAAAAGCTCTATATATGCTTCTTCATTTCCTTTTCTAAGTTTTCTCACTAGCTCTTTCTCTTCATTTCTAGCCACCCCTAACCCTCCTTTACTATTTAGACGACTTATATTCAAAAAGGTTGCATTAATTCAAAAGATTTCTTATCCCAATTCAATTTTAACAGTGGTGTTCCATTTCTTTCTTTATATAAATAGTATATAATAAATATTAGATGCACTAAAGAATTAATGGAGGGATGTACGTGGAGAATTTAAAACTAGATGACTTTACAAAATATAAGTTTTTATCAAGCATTAGATTATCACCAAATGGTAAAAATACTGCCTTTGTACTACATAGAATAGATGTCGAAGAAAATAAATATCTATCTAATATTTATATCTATAATGAAGAAAAAAAATCAGAATATAAATTAACATCCTTAGATGAGGAAAAATCCTTCATATGGAAAGATAATAATACTATACTATTTCCTGCTATAAGAGGTAAAAAAGATAAGGAAAGAAAAGAAAAAGAAGAAGTGACTTTTTATTATGAAATCAATCTAAATGGCGGAGAGGCTAATAAAGCATTTGAAATCCCACTAAATGTTAATTCACTTGAAATCTTAGATGGAAATAATCTTCTTCTAACTGCAACCTTTGATCCTAATCGGCCAAATCTTAAAGAATTATCTGGAGAGGAAAAAGATAATGCCGTAAAAAAGATGGAGGAAGATAAGGATTATGAAGTACTAGATGAAATACCATTTTGGTCTAATGGTGGAGGGTTTACAAATAAAAAAAGAAATAGACTTTATCTTTATAATCTAGAGGATAAGGAACTTACTCCTATTACAGATGAATTTACAGATGTAGAGAGTGTTAAACTTGACAAGAACAAATCTAAAATAATCATAGCTGCTAGTTCTTATACAGATAAAATGCAGTTAAAATCTGATTTACATCTATATAATATTAAAGAAAAACAATTAGATAAGTTAACACATGAGGAAATCTTTAGTTACTCTTACGCTGATTTCCTCGGGGATAAAATAATATTTGCTGGGAAGGATATGAAATCCTATGGTTTAAATGAAAACCCGCATTTTTATTTAATGAATTTAGATGGTTCCAATGCCATTAGAATATCTTCTGATGAATTTGATTATAGTATATGGAACTCTGTAGGCTCAGACTGTAGATTTGGTGGCTCCAAATCTATGGTAGTAGATGGTGACTATCTATATTTCATAACTACTGAGGGAGATAGCTCATATATAAATAAAATAGATAAAAATGGAAATATGGAAAAGCTAATCCAAGGAAAAGGTTCTGTAGATGGCTTTGATATATTAGATGGAAATATAAAATTTATAGGGCTTAGAGGACTTAAACTTCAAGAATTATATAGCCTAGAAGGAAAGCAAGAAACTCAATTAACTAAATTTAATGAATGGATAATGAAGGAGAAAAAATTATCTATCCCTGAACATTTAAGTTTTGAAGTAGATGGAATAACTATAGATGGATGGATAATGAAGCCTGTCGACTTTGAAGAAGGAAAAAAATATCCTTCAATACTAGACATTCATGGTGGACCTAAGACCGTATACGGTGAAGTATTCTATCATGAAATGCAATACTGGGCAAATGAAGGTTATGCTGTATTCTTCTGTAATCCAAGAGGAAGTGATGGTAAGGGCAATGAATTTGCAGATATAAGAGGTAAATATGGTACTATAGATTATGATGATATAATGAAGTTTACAGATTTAGTCCTTGAAAAATATCCTTTTATAGATAACGAAAGAGTCGGAGTAACTGGTGGCTCCTATGGCGGTTTCATGACCAATTGGATAATAGGTCATACAAACAGATTTAGAGCTGCTGCATCTCAAAGATCTATATCCAACTGGATTTCTAAGTTTGGTACTACTGATATTGGATATTATTTTGTAGAAGACCAAAATGCTGCTACTCCCTGGTCCGATGTGGAAAAGCTATGGTTCCACTCTCCTATGAAATATGCAGATAAGGTAGTCACACCTACTCTATTTATTCATTCAGAGGAAGATTATAGATGTTGGCTACCGGAGGGTATTCAAATGTTTACATCCTTAAAATATCATGGCGTAGATTCCAGACTCTGTATGTTTAGAGGAGAAAACCATGAATTAAGCAGATCCGGAAAACCAAAACATAGGATTAGAAGATTAGAAGAGATAACTAATTGGTTTAATAAATATTTAAAATAAAAACTGGTCAGATGACCAGTTTTTATTTTCCTGATATAGTTAAGCTACCAATATAAATGGAGGGGGATCCAAAGTAGCTTGAACTAGGATGAGAAAATTTAGTATCATTTCCTATATATTTTATATCTTTTAGCATAGTATATAAATTACCTGCCATAGTTATTTGCGCCAATGGTCTAATTACCTTCCCATTTTCTACAAGTAATCCATTTGACGATAGAGAAAAATCTCCTGATGTCGGATTGATTCCTGCATGTAATCCATGGATATCAGTAATAATAACACCATTCTCCATGCTCTTTACCATATCCTCTAAAGATTTATCTCCTTCTTCAATATACATATTTGTAGACATTACTCCAATAGATGATTTATGCGAAGTCCTAAAACCATTTCCAGTGGATTTTACACCATCTTTTTCAGCAGTTTTATTGTTATGAAGAAAAGTCTTCAATATTCCATTTTCTATTATATGTTTTGAATAAGTAACTGTCCCCTCATCATCAAAGGTTCTAAAATATTTTCCATTTTCCATTAAGGGATCTTCAACTATGTTAAAAAAATCTACAGCTACTTTTGAGCCTAGTTTTCCTTTCATTAGAGATAGATTTTTCTGAACTGTGCTTCCTAAGAATATAGGTGAAAAATAACTAAACATATCTGCAGCTACATTATTTCTAAGGATAATTTTATAATTACCAGATTTTATAGCCTTAGCACCTAACATCCCTATAGCATCTCCGACACTATCTTCAATAAGCTTATCCTTATACTTCTTAGAAAGTTCATTAAATACATAATTTGAATATCCTGTTTGCATATTATTTCCTTCTTCTGCAACAGCTGAAAGACTTATTATACCAATGGTATGTCTGTCTTCTACTTCCAGTCCCTTAGTATTTCTAATATATACCTCTTGAATCTTTTCTCGATAACTACAATCATCTATGGTCTTTACTCGTTTATCATAGTCATAAGCTCTTTTCTCTAGATCCAATAAATATCCAATCTTCTCTTCCTCTGTAAAATTACCTAATAAATTTTCCCTTCCAACGGTTTTCTTACTTTCCAATATGGATGAAGACATTTTCTCTACTTCATCACTATGATTATTTTCTGCATATTGAATTAAATTATTTATCAATTCATCTAAGCTATCTTCAATTAATTTTTCCGTATATGAATATCCCATTTTCCCTTTGTAAATACCCCTTAGAGATAAATTCTCTTCCTCTGCTGCTACATATTTTTCTAACTTACCTTCATATATGTTAAAATCTATGGATGAATCCTTATTGATATAGACTTCTACTTCCTCAATATTATACGCTTTAGCTTTTTCAAATAATATCCCTATTAATTTATCTCTATCCATATCTATTCTTCCCTCCCACCAACAGTCATGGTCTTAACTCTAATGGTAGGCTGTCCAGCACCAATGAATAATGCCCCGCTTCCTGCATAGCAATATCCTTGTCCTATTTCGAGATTATTTCCCACCATATCTACATCCTGAAGTATTTTATTTCCGTTTCCTATTAGAGTTGCTCCCTTAACAGGTTTAGTTATCTTACCATTTTCAATCAAATAAGCTTCTGAAAGTGAGAAGTTAAAATCACCTGTAGCTGGATTTACGGAACCTGCAGAAAGATATTTAGCAAATAATCCTTTTTCCGTATTTCCAATTATTTCTTCCTTTGTACTAGTACCCTTATCTATATAAGTATTAGTCATACGTGACGTAGGAGCAAATCTATAGTTCTGTCTTCGTCCTGAAGCTGTAGGAGCCATATTCATCCTTCTTGCACTTAATTTATCTATCATATATCCCTTTAGGATACCGTCTTCAATCAATATATTCTTTTGAGTCTTCATTCCCTCATCATCTACTCCAAGAGAGCCCCATGAATTAGTAATAGAGCCATCATCCACTAGAGTAACTACTTCTGAGGCTATTTTTTCTCCTATTCTATTAGAAAAAACTGAAAGACCTTTAGCTACAGAAGAAGCTTCTAAGCTATGACCACAGGCTTCATGGAACATTAATCCGCCAAAGCCATTATCTACGACAACTGGCATATTTCCAGCAGGACAATAGTCAGCCATTGCCATAGTTTTGGCATTTCTAGCGGCTTCCCTTGCATAATCTTCTATGCTGATTTTTTCATAAAACTCAGTACCCATTAATGCTCCAGGTCCAATGTAGCCTGTCTCTATCTGTCCATTATACTCAGCAGCTACTAGAATCAACATTCTAGTCCTTACTCTTTTATCTTCTACATAAACTCCTTCAGTATTTGCTATTAGTACATTTTGCTCTTGATCTAAGTAATTTACTGTAACCTGAGATATTATCTCGTCATAAGTCTTTGCCGCATTATATGCTCTCTCTGTAAATTCCATTTTCTTTGTGAAGTCTACTTTTGATGGTAACAATCTATAGGGATGATCTACTGGTATTACCTTTTTATCAAAGTTTACTACGATATCCTTTTTATTTTCTTTAATGGCTTGGGTTGCCCTTCTAGTAATATTTATAAGATTATCTTTAGATAAATCATTGGTATATGCATATACAGATCTTAATCCTGAAAATATTCTAATTCCTATACCAAAATCTCTACCACTCATACCTCTTTCAATATTGCCACCAACTGTGGCTATCTCTGTAGAAAAATTATCTTCCATAAATATCTCAGCAAAGTCACCGCCGCTAGCCAATGCTTCAAAAAATATATCTTCTATTATTGATTTACTTAACATAAAATCCCACCTTAATTTTCTAATATAAATGACAAGCTACAAAATGATCCTTTTCTACTTCTTTAAGTTGTGGGGTCATCTTATGACATATATCCTTTGCATGAGCACATCTCTTAACAAACTTACATCCATCTGGTGGATTAATAGGAGATGGTACCTCACCTTCTAATTTTATTCTTTTCCTTGTTTCTTCTGTACTAGGATCAGCAATAGGTATCGCAGATATTAAAGCCTTAGTATAAGGATGTAAAGGATTTCTATATAATAATTCGTTGCTGGCTAATTCTGCCATTGAACCTAGATACATCACGCCTACTCTATCAGATATATGTTTTACCATAGAAAGGTCATGGGATATAAATAAATAAGTAAGTCCCATTTCCCTTTGAAGTTTTATAAGAAGATTTACTATCTGAGCTTGAATAGACACGTCTAAGGCTGATATCGGTTCATCACACATAATAAATTGTGGTTCTACGGCTAAGGCACGGGCAATTCCAATTCTTTGCCTTTGTCCTCCAGATAATTCATGGGGAAATCTAGAACCATGCTCAGCGTTTAGTCCTACCTTACTTAGTAAATCACTAATTCTCTCTTGTCTTTCCTTATTGCTCAAATTTAGATGAACATCCATTCCTTCACCTATGATTTCACCTATGGTCATTCTAGGATCCAATGAAGCATAGGGATCTTGAAATATAATTTGAGCATTTTTCTTGAATTTGAGCTTTTCTTCTCTATTCATTTGATGAACATCCTGCCCATTGAAGTACACATGCCCACCAGTAGCTGGATAAATACCTAGTATAGTTCTACCACAGGTAGTCTTTCCACATCCAGACTCCCCTACTAACCCTAATGTTTCACCTTTTTTAATATTAAATGTTACATCGTCTACAGCTTTTAGAGTTGCATTTTTCCCCACCTGAAAATACTTTTTCAAATTTACTATTTCTAATAAATTTTCTTTACTCATTTCTCCCACCTCCAAAACTCACAGGTCTTTCTACCTTAGGAGCATCTGGATGTTGCAACCAACAGCTTACCCTATGGGTATCTGATAGACATGTATCTACTGGTTTTCTTTCCTTACATATTTCCATAGCATGCTCACATCTAGAAGTGAATGGACAGCCTTCTAATGGAAGTATTAAATCCGGAGGTGTTCCTCCTAATGAATAAAGTTCCTCTTTACTCTTTTTATCTATACTTGGTACAGAATTGAGTAATGCCCAAGTATATGGATGCTGACTGTTATAGAAGATTTCTTCTTTGGTTCCGGTCTCTACAATACTTCCCGCATACATAACTTGAATTCTATCTGCAAAGTTTGCAACAACTCCAAGGTCATGAGTTACAAGGATAATTGATGTATCAAATTTTTCTTTTAATTCCCTTAATAAATCTATAATCTGTGCCTGAATAGTAACATCAAGAGCAGTCGTTGGCTCATCTGCAATAAGAACCTTTGGATTACAGGATAATGCAATTGCAATCATAATTCTTTGTCTCATTCCACCTGATAACTCATGGGGATATTGCTTTACTCTTTCTTCTGCATTTGGAATATTAACCAGTTTAAGAAGTTTAACAGCTTCCTGCTCTGCCTCTTTTTTACTCATTTTCTTGTGAATTTGTAAGCTTTCCATTATTTGTTTACCTACAGTCATAGTAGGATTTAAAGATGTCATAGGATCTTGAAAAATCATGGCTACATCTTCTCCCCTATAAGAAAGCAGTCTTTTTTTATTCATTTGTACAACATCTTCACCATCAAATAAAATCTGTGAACCTTTCTTTATTTCTGCTGGTGGTGTCTTTAATAGTCTTAGAATAGCCTTCGCTGTAACTGTCTTACCACAACCTGATTCTCCAACAAGGGCTAAGGTTTCTCCTTTATTTAAATCAAAACTAATTCCTCTAACAGCCTTTACTTCGCCTGCATAGGTATGAAATGATATATTTAAATCTTTAACTTCTAATATCTTGTCCATCTTTTTCCCTCCTTATTGTCTTAGTTTAGGATCTAAAGCATCTCTAAGTCCATCACCTAGCAATGTAAATGACAACATGGTTAAAGCAATCATAAGTGCTGGGAAAAACAATTGATGAGGATAAAAAATAAAGTTTTGTTGAGCAGCTGATGCTAAAGCCCCCCAAGAAGTAGCTGGCGGTTGAGGTCCAAGTCCAATATATGATAAAAAGGATTCAGCAAATATATATCCTGGAATATCAAAAGTAATAGCAACAATAACTATACCAAGAGAATTGGGTATCAAATGCTTTGTGATAATCTTCCAAGGTTTAACTCCCAATGCTTCAGCCGCCATAATATATTCCTGTTGTTTTATTTGTAACATCTGTCCCCTAACAAGTCTTGCCATTCCACACCAGCCAGTTAAAGTCAAAGTCAAAAGCAAAGTCCATATATCTCTTGATTCCGCAATTATAGATATTAGGATAACAACTATCAAATATGGAATAGATGTTAGAATTTCAACAATCCTCATCATAATGTTATCTACTCTACCACCAAAATATGCTGCAACAGCACCATAGATACTTCCTACTACAGTAGAAATAATTGCACCAAAAATACCTATAATCATAGACGTCCTACCTGCTTGCCATACCCTTGAAAAAACATCACGCCCAAGTTCATCTGTACCAAACCAATGCTCTCCATTTGGCTTCATATTCATCTTAGTAGAATCTATCTCTTCATATTTATATCCATTTATATATGGTCCTATTACAGTCATTATACCTATAGTGAAAAGTATTATAATGGCTAACATTGCAACTTTGTTGCTTCTTAATCGTCTCCAAGCATCTTGCCAATAGCCAACTCTAGGACGTGCCATGGCTTCCCCAGAAGATGAATCAATACCAATCTTTCTAAATTTATCTTTTGAAATATTTTCCATTGCCACCCCTCCTACTTGCTATTTTTTGAAACCCTAATTCTAGGATCTACAACACCATAAAGTAAATCTACCACCAATTGAGATATTACAAATAATGCTGCATAGAAAACTGTGGTTCCGATGATCATAGTATAATCTCTATCATTAATGGAAGTAATATAATATGATCCTAGACCTGGAATACCAAATATTCTTTCAATAACAAAAGAACCTGTAAATATTCCAGCTATTTGAGGTCCAAGTATAGTAATAGCAGGAAGTATTGCATTTCTAAGTACATGTTTTCTTACGACATTAAATGGGCTAACACCTTTAGCCTGAGCAGTAAGAATATAATCTTGATTTATAACCTCTAATACATTAGAACGCATATATCTTCCATAGGTAGCTATAGAACCAAAACACATAGCTATTGTAGGAATGATTGTATGTTTGAATTTCCCCCAACCAGTAGTTGGTAACAATTCAAACTTTACTGATAATGTATATTGTAAAAGTGCAGCGATAATAAATACTGGAACTGTAATACCTAAGATCGCTATAAACATAACTAGATAATCTGGCCACTTGTTTCTATTTAATGCTGCAATTATCCCCAAAGTGATGCCTATGGTAATACCTAGTGCTATTGCTTGAGCACCTAATCTACCAGATACATTTGCATTTTTTAATATGGTTTCAGTAACTGATCTTCCTGGATATCTTAAAGACTCTCCTAAATCACCCTTAGTGATTAAATTTTTCATAAATTTTCCATACTGTACTATAACAGGCTCATCTAGTCCATATTTTTTATAAAAGTTTATCCTAATTTGTTCAGGTAATTTTTTTGCCATATGTGCTAGTGGATCTCCTGGTATACTATGCATTAGGAAAAAAGTAAGAGTTATAACAATCCATAAAGTAAGTAGCATATAGCCAATTCTCTTTAAAATATATCTACTCATAATCTTCCTCCTTGTCCTATTTACAAACTAGCAGTTTGTAGGCACAACCCACAAACTGCTATGAATGTTTTTAACTATCTGCCTTGTGTAAAACCGTATTTATATCCTTGAGTACCGAATGGAGTAACGCCTAGATTATTAACATATTTATATTGAAATACATTTAATCTTTGATATACTACTGGAGCTAATGCTGCTTCGTCATATAATAGTATTTTTTCTGCTTCCTTAAAATATTCTAGACGTTTAACTGGATCCATTTCCTTAGCTGATAATTCTATAAGTTCATCATATCTAGGATTTACCCAACCAGTCCCTATAGCTGCTGAATCAGACTTTAATAAAGATAACATAGCAATTGGATCATTAAACTCTGCACCCCATGCCATATAACCTATTTGGAAATCTCCTTCTTCTACATTACTATTGAATACTGGCCATTCCATTTGCTCAACTTCAAAGTTAACACCTAGATTTTTAATATACATTTGTTGTAAATATTCCCCAAAAGTCCTAAACCATTGATCTGTTGCTCCTAAAGATATCTTTACTGTTAGTTTAGATGGATCTGGGTCCATTCCTAATTCTTCCAGACCCTTAATTAATAGTGCCTTTGGATCTGGATTTTCATCAGCTAATTTTTTAACTGGTGATTCTGCTACAGTTCTATATTCATCATCACCTATATTTATATTTGGTGGAACCCAACCATATGCTGGAGCATGTACTCCATGGAAAATAACATTAGCTAATTCTTCTCTATTTATAGCTGCTGAAAATGCTTTTCTTATGTTAGCATTTTTAAATACCTTATCTTGAGTATTGAAAAACATAAAGAAAGTATTTGGATTAACTACTTCAAGATGAGTTAAGTTCTCATCCTTCATAAACTTTTCTTTCCATTCTGGTTTATTAGCTGTTGCTAGGTCAACAGAACCGTTAGATAAGGAATTATAAACTGCATTTTCATCTTGAATAATCTTAAGATTTATATTTTGTAATTTAACCTCATCTTTTCCCCAATAATTTTCATTTTTAGTTAAAATTAATTCACTATTGTGAACCCAACTAGTTAAAGTAAAAGGTCCATTATATACTAAAGTATCAAGTTCTGAACCATATTTATCGCCATATTGTTCAACTATATCCTCTCTCTGAGGTAACATAACTCTCTGATAAGTTAAAGATAGAAAATATGGCGTTGGAGACTCTAGGGTAATTTCAAGAGTGTTGTCATCTAATGATTTAACTCCAAGTTCCTCTACTGAAAGTTCTCCACTATTAACTTTTTCTGCATTTTTGATAGGTGTTAATAAATATGCATATGGAGCAGCTGTTTCTTTTGCTACTGATCTTTTTATACCATATTCATAGTCTTGTGCTCTTACCTTAACCCCGTCTGACCATACTGAATCTCTTATCTTAAATGTCCAAACAGTCCCATCTTCATTATGTTCCCAATTTTCAGCACCTGCTGGTGCTAAAAAATTAGCTTGGTTTTCATCTTCTTCTAATCTAGTAAGTGGTTCTAGAACATTATTAAGTATTCCATTTGAATAACTATCTGAACCTTTAGATGCATCTAAAGTGCTTGGTTCTGCACTTAATATTAGGTTTAGATATTGTTCACTGTCAATTGCTGCTACTTCATCATTTTCTCCACCAGCAGTATCTGTTGGTTTGTCAACAACTGCATCGTCTTTTTTTCCACAGCCTGCTACAGCAAGTAAAATTAACAAAATCGCCATTGATAATGCTAAAAACTTCTTGTTTCTCATCTGTGAATCCTCCTTTTTATTATTAAGTATATTAATTTTATCAACTTTAGTATAGAATATTTTCTAACATAAGTCAATTATTATCTAACATTGCATTAGAATATTTTCTAACATAGTTTATTATAGGTATTGAATAAATTTTCTGTATAATGTATCATTTACTTAACACTACTTAGGAGGATGAGAAATGGAGAATAGTATTGCATGTAAAATTCAATATAATAAAGCAGTAGAATTCATTACATCAATTTTAAAATATAGCAATAATAAAACACGCCAAGTCCACTGGAATACTCCAGAGTTAGAAAAAGACGTTGCAAAAGATATTATGGATTTTTCACCCAATGAAAAGGTAAAAGAATGGCTAAAATATGTAGATAATAATATATCACCTTTTTTACGCAGCGATATAATATTTGTGACAAATGATACCTATAGATTATTAGACGTTTGTTTTCATCTGATTCTAATGGAAAATATAAAAGAACCTCTCGCCCTAATAGAGTCATTGAAATCATTAGATTTATTTACTATGGTCAAGATTGCCTACAAATTTTATGAATTGGATACTTCATTAGATGATGATGAGAATTTAAAACTTGCCTTAACCGAGAATTTTTCTGACGAAATAGCCTCTTCTTTTCTACATTTTAAAAATCATCCAAAACAATACCTAGATAGGTCAATAGATGTACTCACTATTTTTTATGATCAATTCTATAAACCTTTTGAAGAAAATATTTATAGCTATATGAAAGAAAGACTTGTTTTTCATAATGAATTATTTCAAAAAGACCCTGTCTATTTTATAAATACTATAGGTATGGGTGACTATTCTAAAGCTATGGCTCTTCACAATAATATCATTATCTATATGAGTTTTTTTATTGATGTGGGACTTCTTTATTTTACATTTGAAGATACATTAGTTATGTATTGTGGTCAGACTATTGAACATCGATTTGAAAACAGAAAAGCATTGGATACCTACAAAGCATTATTTAAAGCATTGTCTGATGAAAAAAGAATTGAAATTCTAAAAATGACATCCAAAAAACCATGGTATAATAAGGAACTGGCAGACTATTTTAATCTAACTACTGCTACACTCTCCTATCACCTAAATTTATTGCTAGATTTAGAAATACTAAATTTTGAACCTAGTATTATAAATAATAGATATTACTATACAACAAATAAAGAAAATCTTCAGAAGTTATTTGATGCAGCTTTAAAGGATTTATTAGAATGAGTCATGGAATTCTTCCATGACTCATTGTTCAAATATGTAATTATATGGTAAAATAGTAATATATTGAAAGTGGGAGGTGTGTCTTTTGCTAAATTGGCTAGACAGATATAATAATAAATATGCAAAATTCTTAAAAGAGTTTTTATTTAGAATGAAAGATGATAGTGTAACAGCCATAGGTGCACAACTATCCTATTTCTTAGTACTATCTATTTTCCCATTTCTTATATTTTTTCTGAACATATTAAGCTATACACCTATTGCTAGAGAAGATGTATTACATAGCATAATAGTATTATTACCTCTAGACACCCAAAGATTAATTGCTACTTTGGTAATTGAAACTATAAATACCAGTAATCAAACCTTACTTTCCTTAAGTGCCATAACTGGTATATGGGCTGCCTCTAAAGGCATAATGGCACTTATTAGGGTTCTAAACAAGGCATATGATGTTGAGGAAACTAGATCTTATCTTGAACTTCGGGGATTGGCTGTATTATTTACTATTGCATTATTGGTACTCTTGGTTATAGTACTTCTTACTTTGGTCTTTGGTGAAGTTTTAGGAAATAAATTATTTGACTTTTTAGGCATTACACAAAAATTCATTATATTTTGGCAATATTTTAGAGTAATTATATCTCTATCCTTTATGGTTCTTATATTTGCTTTATTATATAGATATATTCCATCTATCAGAAATGGTAAAAAAATAAATTTCAAACATGCAATGCCTGGAGCTATTTTTGCATCTCTTGGATGGATAATTACATCTACTATATTTTCTTATTATGTAAATAATTTTGGCAACTATGGAAAAACTTATGGCAGTCTAGGCGGCATAATAGTTCTATTAATATGGCTTTACATAAGCAGTATAATAATTATTATGGGTGGAGAAATAAATGCAACTTTAAAATCAATGGATAATTAGAGAAACGGGGACAGATTATTTACTGTCCCTTTATTTTATTCTTTTATTATATTATCAAATTTAATCATGGCTAACGAAGAAAGATTTACGTTAATTATTCCCTCTTGAGTACAAATTCCATTATGTGGATGATATAAAGGTATACAGGGTGCATCATCAGATATTATACTTTGTATTTCTTTATAATATTCCAATCTTCTCATTGGATTTACTGTAGCCTTTGCTATTTTGAGTAATCTCATAACTTCCTCATTACTATATCCACTGAAATTAGATGCACTATCTATTGAAAATAATGGTTCTATAAATGAAGATGGCTCTACTGCGTCTGCATACCACCCATACATATATAAATCATATCCCTTATACAAATTAGCTGAATTTGCAAATTCTTTACTTGATATCTGATTATACTTGCATTTAATTCCTATATTATTTAAATCCTCTTCCACAAATTTAAATAATGGATGAATACTCTCACCACATAAAATATTTAACGGCTGATTTAGATTCACATTGTTCTGTTTTAATATTGATTTTGCTTTTTCAGGATTATATTCATAACCTCTTACATGATCACATGGTATTAGTCCCGATGGTATCATACATTTTGCCTCAGATGCAAGTCCTCCTATGAGTTCATCTATAATCCTTTTCTTATTTATAGCATAGTTAAGGGCTTGTCTCACTGGCTTTGAAGTATAATGAGAATCCTTATTTTTCATCTTAAATCCTAAATACAAAGTCGCTAATAATTCGGTGCTTTTAAAACCTTTAAAATACTCTGTTTCCTTTAATCTATCTAATTCTCGCTTGCCTTGAACTACATAGAAATCATATTTTTTATTAATAAAATTATCCAAAGGACTTCTATCACTACTTATTATTTCCATAATATCACAATAGGGTCTTCCGCCTATATAATTTTCAAAAGCTCTTAATCTATAGATATTATCATTATAACTTTCTATTTTGTAAGGACCACATCCTACAAAATTACCCTTGTCTAATTCCTCTTGATCCATTACTGCGCAGGAAGTCTGTGATAGAAACATTAAAAATCCACTAAAAGGCACTGATAGCTTAATAGCCAATCTATAATCATTTAGTACCCTTATCCCTGTAACTTCTTTTGCCTTCCCATCAATATATTCTTTAGCTCCCTCTATATAATCTATAAACCAAGTATTAGGAGATTTAAGCTTTGGTGACAGCATTCTTTCCAATGAATATTTTACATCTTTACTATAAATCCTTTTACCATTGTGGAATGTAGCATTATTTTTGAGATTAAATATCCAGGTGAGATTATCATCCTCTACATACCAATTCTTAGCTAAAGATGGTAGCACATCACCTGTTTCGCTGGTAGTCAATAGTCCCGTATGTATATTCATTAAGAACCTAATATTTTCCATGGCATTTGCCATTGCTGGATCAAGTGTAAATATAGGTTCTGATAAATTATGCCTTATTACAATTTCCTCTTTATTATCAGCTATTTCACCAATTAACTCATTTGTCATTCCATTTAATAAATTTGCTACTTGCTGTAATGCCATCAAAGCAGCTTTAGTAAATTGTGTATTAATCAGTACACTCTCTACCATAGACATGGACTTGTCAGATATATTTGACATTGCATCTGTAGAATTTACTATTTCTTCTAAGCTATTTGTCTGCACTGATATGGCATTATTTATTTCGTCTATAGTTTCTAACATTGACTCTATGGCCATTTCAATTTTCTTAAATGAGAGATTTGATTCTTCTGCAATCTCAGAACCTTCTATTATTTTTTTATTACTCTTCTCTATAGCATCTATAGTTCTAGCCACATTTACATTTATATCCTTAATTATAGATGAGATATCATTTGCAGATTTTGCACTTTTATCTGCTAATGCCTTTACTTCATTGGCTACAACTGCAAATCCCCTTCCAGCTTCTCCTGCTCTAGCAGCTTCTATAGCGGCATTCAAAGACAATAGATTCGTTTGATCAGCAATATCCTTAATTATGTTTAATATACTATCAATTTGAAAAGCAGATGATTTTAATCCGTTTATTTCTGTCATTACAGAGGCAATTGACTGTTTTATTTCCTCCATTGATCGAATTGTATTATGCAAAGCCCTGCTGCCCTCATCTACAACCACAAGAGTATCTTTCGCTGTTTCATAGGATGTGCTTGAGCTTGCATTCAACTCTTCAGCCATAGCTGAATAATTATTTATCTCTTCAACTACCTTTGAAATAAATGCCATTTGTTCTTCTACCTTTATTGATAAGGCTTCTATTATATTAGTTAAGCTTTCCGTTTGATTGTTTGAATCCTGAATCTTTATATTCAGATTGTACAATAAATTTTCTTCATTTTGTTTTATCATTGCTAATTTTAAAGACTTTATAATCACTTCTTTATCCGCATTTACATTAATTTCTTCAATACTTTCTACCTTCTTAGAGTTCCATCCATTTCTCCATTTCTTAATCATGGCAACCTCCTATGTTAGAAATTATTCTTATATGTTAGAATTATATCATAATGGCTTTGTAATTAAAAGGAAATATAAGGTATATGTCTTTAAAATTAAGGCTTAATAATTGATAAAAGGACAGAAATTCTGTCCTTTTATCAATTACATTTCAAATTTAGATACTAAATCTCTTAACTCCATAGCTAATTGAGATAAACTTTCAGAGGATGAAGCAATTTCTTCCATAGAAGCTGTTTGCTCTTGTGTTGCAGCAGATATATTTTGAATACTATCATATATACCTTTAGTCATTCCTTCAATAGATACAGCTGAATTTACTGCATTCTCAGTTCCTTCTGCTACCTGATTTATAGCCTTAGTTATATTTCCTACTTGTACCACTACCTTATCTATGGCTTCTGATATCTGGTTAAAATATTGAATAGCTTCACTTACAGTATTCATACCTTTTTTAACTTCAGAATTACTTAATTCCATATTATAATTGGCTTTACTTATTAGTGCATGATTTTTTTCTATTATATTGTCTATTTTCCCTGTAGATATTCCTGTCTCTTCTGCTAGTTTTCTAATCTCATCAGCTACTACAGAGAATCCTCTTCCTGCCTCTCCCGCCCTTGCCGCTTCTATTGCAGCATTTAAAGCCAGTAAATTTGTTTGTTCTGCAATAGATCTAATAACATTGATTATTTCATCCATTTCATGAGAACTGTTATCTACTTCTTCTAAGGATTCTTTTACTTCTTCTGAGCTTCTTACAATATTATTCATCTGTACATCAGTTTCTACCATTTTTGTTTTCCCAATATTAGTCTTTTCTGATACCTCGTTACCCAAATTATATATTGAATCAGCATTGTTGCTTATCTCTTGGATTTGAGCAGCTATTTCTTCCATATATGATGTAACACTTAAAATCTCATTTAATTGGTTTTCAGAGCTCTGAACAATTTCACCGGAACTTTCAGCCATATTCGCAGCGGCAGATGTTGATTCCTCAGATATTGCAGTTAATTCTTCTGAAGAAGAAGCAACTTGCTCGGCAGATTCATTAATTTGGGTCGCAAAATTTCTTAGATTTTCAATTACAGTATTATTTGCACGTCCCATTTCTCCTATTTCATCTTTTCTATTTAAGATTTTAATATTTACATCTTTTTTGATATTTAATTCTGCTACTTCTTTCATATGTTCAGTAATTTTCCTTATAGGATTAACAATAGCATTACTTGAAAATATTGAATATAATGCTCCACAGATTAGGGCCAAAGCTGTAATACCAGTCATATAAAGCCTTAATTGCTCTATATCCTTTGCCATTTCTTTTACATCTATAGCCACAGCTACGGACCATCCATTATATCCTAATGGTGTATAGCTAGCGTATCTCATTCTACCATCATAATAATATTCATCTACGGATGATTCTCCATTTACCATCATTTGAAAAACTTCTGTTAGTCCTTTAAGTTCTGGGACATCTTTCATTTTTTCTATTGTAATATCTCCTGATTCAACAACTTCTTTAATATGATAGGATATTAGTTCTCCTTTCTGGTTAATTAAAAAAGCATCACCTGTTTCTCCAAAACTTATTCCATCAATAATACTATAGATTTCTTCTGCAGGTTTAGCACCTATTAATACTCCAACTATTCTGCCATTATATTTAATTGGTGTAGAAATAGGTAATACATCTGATCCTGTTATCCTACTTTCAGTAGCTTCTAACATAGTACTTTTTCCAGTCTTAGCAATTTTAAAATGTTCTCTATCTGATATATTTAGAGTTTCACCATTCTCTAATTTTATATTACCATTTAAATCTGCTATATATAATTCTTCGTATTTCATTCGTTCCTTTTCTTCCTTTAATGCTTGAAACTTTTCTTCCCAACTTATTTCTGGATTAGATATTCTTGCATGACTAGCTACACCTTCTATAGCAACTAAAAACTTATCTATCTTTTCATCTATTAATCTTGCGGAATCATGAGCTCTATTGGTTAAAATCTGATCCATATGATTGCTTATACTTTTGCTAAAAAGTATATAAGATATAAATGCCATAGATAAAGATACGACTAATAAAATTAGTACGTTTGATAAAAGCATTCTTGTTTTCAAAGTGTTAAAGTTGATAATACCTTTTTTTTGCTTCTTCTCTTTCTGCATTCTCCCATCTCCTTGTCTAACTTTTATTATACTAATATGGGATACATAAAATTATCTTATATCCCAAAACATTGTAACATTTTTTCACAAATTATTCCATTTTTTTCCATATTTATCTTTTTGCTATATAGATATATAATAGGCTTTATTATAAAATAAGACTTTCTTATCAGATTAAGAAATATAAGAAAAGAGAGGTTTTATTTTTATAAAAATACAAATAAATGACATACAAATAAATAGTTAATTTTTTCCACCATATGTCGATAAATATAGTAGAGGTGATAATGATGAAAGTTGAAAATATACAACCAACTCAACCTATAGTTCAACCTGAAAAAGTGGAGTCTGAAAAAAAGACTACAATAAAATCAGAAGTAAAAGAAACTCCTGCAGCAGTTTATGAAAAGACAGAAAACAAAGAGACATCTCATGTTTATGACAAAAATACAGTAGCTAAATTAAAAAGAGACAGCCAGCAAGCTCATGCTCATCTAATAAGATTAGTACAGGAAATGCTTAAACGCCAAGGAAAGACTTTGGAACTGCTAGGTGAAAATGAAATTGTAGAAGTAGATGAAACTGCAAGAATTGAAGCACAAGCACTAATAGGACCTGATGGTCCACTTGGAGCAGAAGCTGTAAGCCAAAGATTAGTAGATTTTGCAATCGCTATCTCAGGTGGAGACAAGTCTAAAGCGGAAACTCTTAAATCTGCTATTGAACAAGGCTTTAAAGAAGCAGAAAAAATACTAGGTGAACTTCCAGAGATATCAAAGGAAACCTATAGATTAACTATGGAAAAATTTGATGCTTGGGTAAATGAAGAATAAAAAAATACATATCCACTGGACAACCAGTGGATATGTATTTTTCTATTTTATCTTATTTAATTTTTATAAAAAACATTATATCCTTTATAGGTCATGTATATATCAGCTTTACTTGCAATTTCATATGGAGCATGGACACTTAGTAACGGTACTCCACAGTCTACTACCTCCATTCCATAATTTGCAAGTATATAAGCGATGGTTCCTCCACCACCTTGATCAACCTTTCCTAATTCTCCCATTTGCCATACTACATTATTATCATTGAATATCTTTCTGATTTTACCTAGATATTCGGAATTAGCATCATTACTTCCGCCTTTTCCTCTAACACCAGTATATTTTACTAAAGTTATTCCATTCCCTATAAAAGGCGAATTCTTTCTATCTAAAACCTCAGGATAGTTAGGATCAAAACCAGCCAATGTATCAGCCGAAAGTACACAAGAATTTGCTAATGCTCTTTTTACTATAAGCTCTGAATATTTTTCTTCTATAATATCTATTAATTCTGAGACTGTATTTTCAAAGAATTTTGATTCCATGCTTGTATTTCCTACACTGCCTATTTCTTCTTTATCTACAAATAGAGCAACAGCTGTTTTATTTGGAGTGCCTATATCTAATATTGCTCTTAAAGAAGTAAATGCACAAGCCCTATCATCTTGTCCATAGCCTCCAACCATACTTCTGTCTATGCCTACATCTCTCGATTTTCCTGCAGGCACTATTTCAAATTCTGCAGTAGTAAAATCTTCTTCTATGATTCCATATTTTTCGTTGAGTATGTTTAATACATTTAATTTAACTTTCTCACTTATCTCTCCATCTTTATAAGGAATACTACCTATTAAAATATTTAATCCTTCTCCCGTAATTCCTTCATCCATTTTCTTTGCCATTTGATCTTTAGCTAGATGTGGAAGTAAATCAGTTATGAAAAATACTGGGTCATTTTCATCTTCACCTATAACAATATTAACTTTTTCTCCATTTGATTTTACTACAACTCCATGTAAAGCTAGCGGCAATGTTACCCATTGATATTTTTTTATTCCACCATAATAATGAGTTTTTAATAGTGCAAAATCTGAATCCTCATAAAGGGGAAATTGTTTCAAATCTATTCTTGGAGCATCTAAATGCGATCCAATTATATTCATTCCTTTTTCAAGTTTTTCTTTTCCTAATACAAATAATACAACTGATTTATCTTTGTTATTTGCATAAATTTTCATTCCATGAGTAGGCCTTATACCCCTTTCTCTTATTTCATCTATTGATATATAGCCATTTTCTCTAGCTACTTTTATTATTTCCATTGCTGCTTCTCTCTCTGTTTTTCCTTTATCCAAGAAATCCTTATATTCTTCATTTATATCGAAGATTTTCTCTTTTTCACTACTATCTAATGTTTCCCATACATTTTTCCATTTGTGAGTTAATTTTTCTTGTAGCTTTTTTCCTTCTGATTTATTAGTCATTTTTACCCCTCCATAATATCTAGATTATTTATTCATAGCTGCTTCTATTTCTTCCACAGTTTTTATGATGTTTTTAGATAAATTCTCACATCCATTTTCCGTAATTAACAAATCATCCTCTATTCTTATTCCTATTTCCTCTTCTTCAATATAAAGACCTGGTTCATTAGTTATAATCATACCTGGTTTTAAATCAATATTATATATTCCTACATCATGTGTATCTGCTCCTAAATAGTGTGACACTCCATGAAAATAGTATTTTGAAATTTCTCTATCCTCATTTATTAACCCTAATTCTTTACATCCTTCTGCTAATACCTTTTTAGCAATTTCGTTTAATTCTTTATAAGGAAGCCCTGGTCTTGCTGCTTCTTCAACAGCTTTTTGTGCCTTTAAAACAATATTATAAATTTGTTTTTGTCTTTCAGTAAATTTACCATTGATAGGGAATGTACGGCTTATATCTGCATTATAATATCTATATTGTGCTCCCAGATCAAATAATATCAAATCCCCCTCTTCTGCTTTACAGTTGTTCTGGGAGTAGTGAAGTATGGTAGCATTTTTACCTCTTGCAGCGATTGTTTCAAAGGCTCTATTGGTTATTCCATTTTTCTTCAAAGTAAAATCAAAATATGCTTCAATTTCATATTCCATCATTCCTGGTTTAATATTGTCAAGCATATTCATAATTCCTTCATTAGTTACTTCTATTGCCTTTTTAATTAACTCAATCTCTTCATCTGATTTTATCATTCTTAACTCTGCAATATCATAATAAATATTTTTAATTTGTATATATGGATATTTTTCATTAATTATCTTAGCAAAGTTTTGAGCCTCTGTCATTGATGTATTAATTTCTTGTCTTTCTAAATCCAAGTATATTTTTTCTATTCTATTTCTGCTTAAGATAGATCCTATAGCTCCCTCAAAATTATCTAAGTATTCAATGTTATCTATTCCCGATAATTCTATTGCCTCTTCAGAAGTAATCGTAGCCCCTACCCACTTCTCCATAATTGGATCTGGTCTTTCTATAAATAGTTTCTCTGAAATCTTTCCATCAATTTTGCTCACTAAAAGAATTATTTTACTTTGATCAATACCCGTTAAATAATAAAAATTTCTATTTGGTATAAATTGATAGAGTTCATCAGCAGATTTATATGGTGCTGTCCCTGCAAATAATAATAAAACACTATCATTATTTAACCTTTCTTCTAGTTCTTTTCTATTCTTGGTGAAAAATCCTTTGTCCATATCCATCCCCCCATTATTTATAATTTTATTAGCTTTGATATTTGCAATCTGTAATATTAAACAGCTATATCTTTGATTATATGTTAGTAAGGGAACAAATTCAAATATAACTTTCATAATATGAGAATTTTTCCAAAATAATAGAACTAGCTTTACTAGTCCTATTATAATAAGATATATTTCCTGCTCTTTATCCTTTATATGCCCTTAACAAAAGTTATTATCTCAGTTATAAATTCTTGGTTCAATGGTAAATCAGGCTTACTATAAGTAGCCATATTCCCTTCTTTATCTGTAGGTGCATCCTTTAATACATGATTCATTCCTTTAACTATAACTAACTTACTATCAGGATTTCCTTCATGTAGAATCTCTGCATCTGTTACTTCAACTTGAATATCATTATCTCCTTGAAGAATTAATATAGGTACCTTCACATTTGCAATTTCTGCCACAGGGTCGTATTTAAACCAAGAAATCATATATGGTTGAACACTAGGTCTAAATAAGGAATATAATTCTTGCGGAGGATTAAATATTAAATTTCCTTCTTTTAATGTATCTAACAACGGAAGACTCTTCTCATATATATCTCCTGACTGATTTTTTAATTGTCTTTTCAATGTATCATAAGCAGAATACCCCATACCAGACACTGAAATGAATCCTTCAACATTAGACTTATAAGATGCTGTAGCACCAATTAATGCACCTTCGCTATGACCTATAATTATGACTTTACTAAACCTTTTATCTTCTCTTAATTTATTCACCCATCTTACAACATCATCTATATAATCTTCAAAGATTAAATCTTCTTCCTTTTTAACTAAAGGCTTACTTTCTCCAATTCCTCGCTTATCATATCTAATAGAAGCTATTCCTTCTTTCGCTAAAGACTCTGAAATCATCTTTAAACTATTATTTTTTCCAGCTAATGGATTGTTACCGTCTCTATCTGTTGGTCCAGACCCAGCTATTATTATAGCTACTGGAAAATTATTTCCTTCCTTAGGTAAAGTTAAGGTTCCATATATATTTCCTTCTGCAACCTCTAAGTTATATTCTTCCTCTATAAATTCCGTTCCTATTTCATCATTATCATTATTCTTCGTACAACCTGTAACAGAAGTTAAAATAAGAATTATCATAAGAAATAAAGTAATTCTATTTATTTTGTTCATGGAATTCCCTCCATTAATAATATTTGTTATATATATTGTATAACTAATATTATTGACTTGCAAGATTATTTTATATTTATAACTTTATGAATTAATAAAAAAGGACAGTAATGAATTAATTTTCAAAACTATCCTTATATTTTAACCTATTTAATTAACCATCCGCTATATATAACAAATACAGCTCCATATACAAACTTTGAACATACTGCCAGTTTCTCTATTTCTTCTGGTTTACCCAACTTTCCTAAATGCATTACTATAAGCTTCTTCTTATATGAAACTTACTTTTTGTATCTATTATTTTATCTATCGCCCTAGAAATTTCTTCTTTATCTAGTTTCTTAATTTTATTATCTATATAAGAAACATATCCATCTTCCACTAAACAATTAATACTTTTCAGTGTTACTCCTGTTGCGGTGATAATATCTAAAATAGTGGCATCAGGATGCTTCCTTATATGCTCTATGATTAGATCATGCTCTCTCTCTGTTTTTTTAAAACAATCCTCACAATATGATCTTCCATTTCTATCAAAGAATTTCCCACATCTCTTACACATTTCATATGCCATGAAAATCACCTCAAGTAAATTATATCATAGAATTCAATAAATTCTCTCATTTTATAAGATTTGAAACTTAATACCTATATAGGTTGGTAGAAATAAATTAATCCCCTATATAAATTCTTTTCTTTTATCCAATTATCTAAGGAAAACATCTCTTTTTGTCCCCAATTGGACGTAATTATATAATTAATACCTTCTAAATCTTTAACATAGCCCGTAATAGTCACCCAATGATATCTGAGGTTTTTGATTTTGCTATTCCAAGTAAGCATTAGTACTGGTGAATCTATCATCAATCCTTCTTTAATAAAATTTATGGCAGTATCTACATCCTTAGGCATAGATAGACTTTTGGCATCTAGGATAACCCCCTTAGATTTAGCAAATGATTTCAATCTTTTATTTAATTTTCCTAAACTAGGTATACCAAATATATTAGGTTTAACATATCTATAAATTTCATCAATAAATCTAGTGAATTCAACTCTTGAAAGACCCGGATATCTATATATATCCTCTAACCCCTTCCTATACATAGCCATATGGATCAAAGCATTTCCAGCAGCAGTTACACCACAAGACCTATCTGCCCAGAATTTAGTTCTCAGCTTCTCCATATATAGCCACTTTTGAAGTCCACCATAATATAAATTATTAACTTTGACAAAATCTTCATGGTCTGTTAGATATGCTTCTTCTATTATATTTTCTTTTACTGTTGTATTAAGATTAGTCAAGTATGTTCCTCCATTCAACTTCTGAAATTCACTTTCTATTCATTTACTTCTTTCTAATTGTATCATATAGCTGAATGTAGATACATGTTTTTTTGAATCCAATTATATCCTATTTGCTTATAAAAAAAGAACAGAAAATCTGTCCTTATAATCTAATATCTATAGTCTTACCTAGATGAGGAGTAATTGATTGCTCCATCATCTTCGTATTTACCTCTAGCATTTGAGTCAAATCTACGGCTTGTACTTCTACTGTATCCATTGCCATCTTCATTACTGAAATACTGGCTTGTTGGGCTACTTTCATTTGACTAAGATTCATTGATATTGCTGCTATATCCATGGTGTTGTGCCTCCTTTAATCATATTCTACTATATTTATCTATAACCTCACTTAACTTCATAACCTTAGTTCCCCTAATCTTCGCTCCCCCTTCAGTTACATCAATAAATTCTATATCTTTTTCTTCTAAGATTCTATTTTGTATCCATCTCAAATAAATATATAAGTTTTTTGAGGTCCGTATAGTATTTCCGTAAACATCCTCAACTTCTCTTAAACTATTACTTTCAATTACATTTTTTGCAAAGGTATCTTTGGAATGAGTTTTATTTTCTGTAAATGCAAGGTCTTGTCCCACAAATATTATTGGGTTACATCCCATTCTAATAGCAACATCTAATCCTGTAGTGGCTACAGAACCTCCTGTTTTTACTAGCTTGCGATTATTGTTTTTGGCATATTCATCAGCTAGAGGATATCCTTCTTGTAACGCTATATATTTAAATCCATTATATTTTAGCATTACATTTTTATCACATGTAGATAATACTATGATTGGCACATCAATATTTAGTCCATTTAATTGCATATCATAGAGATATTCTGATGGATCAGTGATAATTATATAGTCTGGTATAATATCTGATACTAATAGTGTTCTAACTGCTCTACCAACAGATAAAATAATCCCATTATCTTTAACTTTAGATAATTCATGGATATTTTTATCTAAAGATGGACCTGCTGCAACTAAGTAGAGGGGTTTATTTATATGTTTACTAAATAAAATGTCTACATTTTCATCAAAGTTCTTAATGTTCTCCATAAAGTTTTGTTCTAACATATCTTTTGTTGAATCTATGGTATTTTGTTTCATTTGAAATTCTTCCAGTATGTATTTAAGTTCTATGAATTCTTCTGGAATGATATTTAATGATGGTCTATGGATTGCTATTTTTATATTATTAATTGATAGTATTTTGTTTAGTTTTTCATAGGATTTTCGTTCATTTTTCATCCTAATAAAAGTTATGTTTTTATTATTTAAAATTCTATTTAAATCAACGTTTTCACTTGCTAATTTCAATATATCCCTATTACATTCAATAACATATATATGATAACTTTTACTATTAGCATTAATTTTATCTTCTAATGCATTTATATGGTAACCTAACCCTAATCCATAGATAAAGTAAATTTCTGCATTTTCATCATATACTTCTTCTGCAAAAGCCTTAGAATCTCTAATAGGATTATATTTGCTATAGAGAAGAAAGCTTTTATTATCAACATCTGCTTGAATAGTCGGCATATTAGATTGTTTTGTCAAAATCAGTGTATAAGAGCGATTAATTATCATGATTACTTGTCTCCCTTGAAAATTTTTATCAATTTTAATCCAAGTTTATTATTATCTGTTCCTAGTACTAATCTACTCGTCTATTGTTGTATCTCTTTTCTGCAAATTTCCATCATTTTTTCTAGACGTATCTCATATGTATGATGTTTTTTTACCAAGCTATATCCTTCATTAATTATATGTTGTCGTTCTTCTTCATGTACTAAATAATATTCTATGATATCTTGTAAGTCTTGTAAATCTCTAAATATTATACAATGCCTGCCATCCTGAAAATATCTTCGTATATCTAATTTATCATTCGTTACTAAAAAAGCTTTACTTCCTAGAACATCAAAAACTCGCATAGGTAATCCCGTTTCAACAAAAGATCTTGTTAAATTAATGTTCACTTTGGAACATCTGAAAATTTTGGGCATTTCTATAAAATGCTCAGCATAACCCATATAAATACTCTTACCATAAATTTTATTTCTCCATGATTCATCTCCATAAACTTTTACTTTATATAATTCTCCTAAAAACTTAATTATTTGTTCCCTCTCAATTTCACTATGCTTTCTTCCTAACAAAAATCCTAACTTTTCATAGGGGCTTAGGTAATCATCTCCAGTAATTAGATACCCTGTTTCCCTATTAATATCTTCAATTATGGAATTATCTACAATGTATGGTAAAATAAAATTTTTTGATAAATTTTGAAGAGAAATCTTATTCTCTATCTCTCTTTTTAAAGCTACCGAAAGATGTTTCTCTATATATTCATTAAATTCATTTTCATAGGCTGAAGACCCTAAAAAGCTAACTACGGTATTATAAAGCATCTTTTCTTTGTCCGAAATATCAATCTTATCCAACCGTTCTACATTAGCAGCTACAGGCATATAATATACATTATCTAGTCCTTTCTGCCTAAGCTTATAAACAATAACTTCATCATAAACAAAATAAATTTGTTTTTTCCGTTTTCTTCCTTCAGAATATAAAGAATATGCAGGCGTATCTACTGTCCATGATATATATATAATATTTAAATAATCCGCTATCTCAGATATTATTTCGCTAGGGTTAATAGTGAATATGAATTTCGGGTGTTTCTTTGATATCTCTGTATACAATCTTTCCTTTGGAAGCCAATGTTGTTTGTTTACTATATACCCCAAGTTTCTAAAAGCTTCTATACAATCATCTGCAATTGTAGGATGTTCAAATACCATTACAGTATCTTTTTCAACAGTTTTAGAACTTTCGGAAATATCATTCAAATATTTTATTACATTGGAATAGTATAAAGGATCCACTTGCATTAAATGATTATTAATAACTATATCTTTACCTTTAATATTTTTTTTACACAATGAATAATACTCTTCTCCTATATATAGAGTAATATGATCCTTTATTTCTTCCCATAATTCTAACATGTTATCCTTAATAAAATTAATAAAAGTGTTATCTTTATCTATTATTATAATATGCTTTGCTCCTTTATCAATAAGACTTTCTAACTCATATCCTAATCCTATTCCTAACAATATATACTCTTGTGATTGCGTGTAACTCCAACCTATATCTTCTATAGAACGGATTGGTCTATACTTAGAGTATAGATACCTCGTATGTTTAGAATCCTGAAGTTTACATGTATAGTTTCCATCTCTAGCTATTTCAAATACAACTATTTTTTCACCCAACTTATACCACTCCTACATTAATATTTCTGCAGTCACTTTAGCTCCATCACCTTTTATCAAACTAAACATTTCATCTTTTGAATATATTCTAATATTCGATCTTTTAATATTATTAATAATCATATTGTAATTTATATCTGGATACTTGCCTAAATACTCAATTCCAATATCACTTAATTCTTTACATATCAAATCCTGATTATCTGCTATGCTAAATATAATTGGAATGCTTCTTTGTGATAGTACCTCATATACTGTACTTCCCCCTGCAGTAATTACTAATTTAGAAGAAGCTATATATCTTTTTAAACTATTTGGCTTATAAATTAGTTCTACATTCTCCATTTTTATTTCTTCAATCTTCTTAATATAATCATATGTATATCCAGGTCCAATGATAATTTTTATCTTTATATCTAAGTCTTTGATCTCTTCTAATATCTTTAATGTAATACCATATTCATCTGTACCACCTGTTGTAATTAGAATCCCATCTTTATTTGAATTTAAATCTGTATTATTATCCCAATATTCTTCCTTCATTACTAAATATTTGGGTCCTAATAATTTTAATTGTCCTTCTATATCAGAATATCCTAAACTTTCAGCATGTATATTTCCATTATAAATAATATCAGGTATTGATGAATCGTATATATCATTGTTATCATCAATTAGCATTAATTTAGTTTTCTCTTTCACATTTATAAGGTATTCATTATTACCCAAATATGAATCAAATATAAACAAATTAATATTTAGTTTGTCCATTATCTTATAATCCTTTTTTAAATCACTACTTATTATAAATTTAAATCCAGTGTTAGCTATTAGATTTTCTAGTTCTTCATTTATTATAAAAGTAATATCAATATCTTTATCCAATAATCTAATAGCCTTAGCCAAAGAAAGACACCTATAAAAGTGTCCATATCCTATTTTCCTGCCTCCCAATGTTCTAATTACTATTCTTTTCATTCTATATGGCTCCAATCAACAGGAGTTCCTCTTTTGATATTTTTGGTTACTTTTTTTCCTAATATTTCATAATAATATCTTGGATGCATTCCATATCCTGGTCTAATTGACCTCATGTTCTTTTCAGTTATTCTATCTCCTGCTTTTATATCTTCTGTAAAGAATAATGATCTGGAAAAGGTTCTATTTTTTATTACTTTTTCTGTAAGATCATACTCTACCTTCCCTAATGCCTTTTCTAGTTTTCTTATTTCGTCTACCATTGATTTAAATTCATCTATTTCCATTGAAAATTCTGCATCAGGTCCTCCTATACTTCTATCTAAAATTACATGTTTTTCTATAAGTTTAGCACCTAATGCTACTGCTCCAATAGCCACTGTGCTTCCCATTGAATGATCCGATAATCCTACGTTTACTCCAAAGGTTTCCCTCATGTTTGGTATTGTTAGTATGTTCATATCCTCATATGGAGCTGGATATGAACTTGTACATTTTAATATTGTAATATTATTATTGCCTACTTTCTTACATGTTTCCACTGCTTCTTTTATTTCCCCTATTGTAGCTATTCCTGTTGATATGATTACTGGCTTTCCCTTTGAAGCAATATATTCTATTAGTGGTATGTCTGTTATTTCAAAGGAAGCTATTTTATATGCTGGTGTGCTAAGACTCTCTAATAAGTCCACTGCTGTTCTATCGAATGGTGAGGAGAAAATAGTAATTCCTACTTCTTTTGCATAATCAAAAAGTTCTTTATGCCATTCCCATGGAGTATATGCTTCTTGATACAATTTATATAATGTTATCCCATCCCATACCGTTCCTTGCTTTATTTGAAAGTATTCATTGTCACAATCCATAGTGATAGTATCTGCTGTATATGTTTGAATTTTCACTGCATCTGCTCCTGATTCTTTTATAGCCTTTATTGTGTCTTTAGCTATTTGAACATCATGTCCATGATTAGCTGATATTTCTCCTACTATATATACTTTACTATTAAACATGAGATTTTATCCTCCAGTTATTATTCTTATCTATTAAAAAATAAATTCTATTGTATTTGCTCCACTATTCTTCTATATAAATTTTTTCATAACTATAGTTATCTTTAATTTCTTCCCATCTATCTTTTGTTATAGCCATCATAACTATATCAAAAAATTCTCCATTTTTATAAATATGTTGCTTTAACGTACCTTCAATAATTGAACCAAATCTCTCATGAATAGAGATAACCTTTTCATTGAATGAAAATACTTCACACCAAAACTTATTTAGATTCAATATATTAAATACATAATCATATATATTACATTCTAAAGTAGAAGCTATGCCCCTTCCTCTAAATGAATTATCACCTATATAATAACCCCATGTACATCTTCTATTTATATAATCTATATCCCTGAGATTGATTACTCCAATCTTTACTCCATCAATTTTTATCATCCAATATTTTACGCTAGTATCATTCTTGATTGAATCAAACCATTTTTCTTGAATCTCTAAAGTTAACACTGGATCTGTATACATATATTTTGTTACTTCAGGTTTCATTCTCCAGTGCATAATTTGCTCCAAATCATCTTTAGCTATCTTTACTAACTCCAATGACATAGTCATTCCTCCTCTTACTTATATAAGTCCCATTATAGCCAATTAATTAAACTAAATTATTCATTAAGAAAATTCAATGTCATATCATAGCTTCTTTTGCTCTACATGCTTATTTATATTAAATAACTCTGGTTGTCTTTCGAATAATTCTAATATTTCTTTAAGGTGAAAATCGTGTTTTCCTCCATATAACTCCTTATATATTTTAGCTATTAGTTCAAAGTCTTCTTCTGTATCTAGTGTCCATCTGTGCTTTGAACAATCTATATCATTTTTATAATAAAATATATTATCACTATTTTCATAGATAAATGGTGTTACATGTTCCCTTTGATATGCTTCTTTAGCTTTTATATATGCATATTCTAATTCTTTAAATGAAAATACTTCTGTATCTAAGCCTCTTGGATATGTTCTTTGTGATAAATCAGAGCCTGCATTAGTTACTAAATCATATTTATTGTTTTTATAATAATAAATTATTTCATCAACTATCTTTGGATCTATTAAAGGACAATCTGATGTTATTCTTACAACTACATCCGCTTCATTTTCTTTAGCTGCATAGTAATACCTTGAAAGTACATCTTCTTCAGAACCTCTAAAGAATTTAACTCCTAATCTCTTTACTTCATCTACTATCTGATTATCTTCCTCTTTAATAGTTGTTGCGATTACTATTTCATCTATTTTTTTAGCTTGTTTTACTCTAGTTACTACATGTTCTAATACAGTTTTATCTAAGATTTTCTTCATTACTTTTCCTGAAAGTCTTGTTGACCCCATTCTAGCTTGTATTATTGCTACTGTTTTCATATTTGCACTCTACTTTCTATAATAATTAATAATCTTATAGAATCCATTGATTACATCTTCCACATCTTCATCTTTCATAGCTGGAAATAATGGTACTGTAAGTATTGCATTATACAATTCTTCTCCTTTAAGACATAATTTTTTTCTATATCCTAGTTTTTGATAATATGGATGCCAGTATACTGGTATATAATGTACATGCACTCCAATATTCTCTGCTATCAAAGCATTAAATATTTCTTTTCTATCTACTCTAAGTTTATCTAAGTCAAGTTTTAACACATATAAATGATTTACAGTATCTGAAAAATCAGCATTCTTTTGAAGAATCACTCCATCAAGTTCTTTAAAAGCTTCATTATACCTAGCTACAATCTCTTTTCTCCTTTCAATAAACCAATCTATCTTTTTCATTTGGCTTATTCCTAGGGATGCTTGAAAATCTGTCATTCTATAATTAAAACCAAGGTCTAATTGTTCATAATACCAATCACCAACATCTTTATTCTCAAGTTGATCTATATCTCTAGTAATACCATGGGATCTAAAATATATCAATTTCCTATAATATTCCTCATTGTTGGTAGTAATAATGCCACCTTCACCAGTTGTGATAGTCTTTACTGGATGAAAACTAAACATTGTCATATCAGCAAGAGATCCTACTCTCGCCCCCTTATATTTAGTTCCTAAAGAATGTGCACCATCTTCTATAATTACTATACCTTTACCTTTTACTAAATCTTTGATCGCATCTATATCTACTGCTTGCCCTGTATAATCTACTGGAATTATTGCTTTTGTTTTATTAGTGACTTTTTTTTCAATCTCTGCTACATCAATGTTGAATGTTTCTTCATCAATATCTGCGAATATAGGAGTTGCTCCCATATATAATACACAGTTTGCTGATGCTGCAAAGGTAATTGGAGTAGTAATAACTTCATCTCCTGTACCAATTCCAGCTGCATAACAAGCTCCATGTAATGCTGCTGTACCATTAGAAAATGCTACTGCATATTTAGCACCTACATAATTTGCTATTATTTCTTCAAATTCTTTGACTTTGGGGCCTGTTGTTAAAAAATCGGATTTCAATACTTCATTTACCACAAAACAATCTTTATTATCTATATATTGTTTTGCATATGGTAATAGTTCATTTCTTATAGGTACTCCCCCTAATATTGCTAGTTTCATATTATCACCTATCTTTACTATTCTTTAGTTATAGCTACTTCTTTAGTGTAATCATATATAAATGGCATCATATCTAATTGAACTAATAATTCTGTTAATTCTTCAACATCTAACCATTCTTTATTAGTTCCTGAATTATATTCAAATCCATCTTCTATAGGTTGTCCACCTTCTGTAAAAAAACGTTCAGAATTCCACCAATCAAAATGTGGATATACTATATAATGATTTTTGTATTCATAAGTCATTCTTGAATCATCTTTAGTTACCATTACTTCATGTAATTTCTCGCCTTCTCGAATACCTACCTCTTTTAACTTACAATCTGGTAACATTGCTTCGGCTAAGTCTGTTATCTTAAATGATGGTATTTTTGATATATAAGTTTCTCCACCCTTTGATTCTTCTAATGCTTTAAATACCAATTCAACGCCTTCCTCCAAAGTAATCCAAAATCGTGTCATTCTAAAATCTGTTATTGGAAGCTCTTTTTCTCCCTTCTCAATTAATTCCTTAAAAAATGGTATAACAGAACCTCTACTACCAGCTACATTTCCATATCTAACTACTGAGAAGATTGTACCTTTCCCACCAGAATATGCATTTGCTGATATAAACAGCTTGTCTGATACCAATTTTGTCCCACCATATAGATTAATAGGATTTACAGCCTTATCTGTTGATAAAGCCACTACCTTTTTAACACCACAATCCAAGGCAGCATCAACAATATTTTGTGCTCCATGGATATTTGTCTTTATAGCCTCAAATGGATTGTACTCACAAGCAGGAACCTGTTTCATCGCAGCAGCATGAATTACATAATCAACTCCTTTAAACGCCCTATAAAGTCTATCCTTGTCCCTTACATCACCGATAAAAAATCTTAACTTTGAAAACTGCTCTTTGGTCAATTTAGATGAAAATTTCTTTCTAACCATATCTTGCTTAAACTCATCTCTTGAATAAACAATAACCCTAGAAGGACTATATCTATCAAATATCATCTCTATAAATTTCTGACCGAAAGAGCCTGTGCCACCTGTTATTAGAATTGATTTATTATTTAGCATAATTATCCTCTTTCCTTTATACTATAAACTCTGTTGCTATTATTCTTTGTATCATCCAAAACTAGATTTCACTTCTCCATATTCCTCCATAATATTTCCAAGATTAAATTTTTATTGTTAGTATACATTTAAGAATACTCAAATTTAAAGTGTATATTTATTATAAGCTAATATCAATTAAGCTTCTCTTTTATTATTTCTATATCTATTAATTCTACCAATCTTTCTTTCATTGTAATAAATATTGGTACGATTTCATATGAAAGAATATCTGCAATAGATACATTATCATTACTAGATAAAGCTTCTTCAAATTCAACAAGCAATTCTTTTAAAGAAAATATTTCCTTTGCATAACGATTCCAATCTTCATAGTTTATAATTATATCTTTTAATCTTTTATCCTGATCTATAGATGAAAATGTAGTCATTATCCAACTAATCCCATCTAGTAAGTTATCTAATTCTTGCCAGTCTTGATTATCTGGATTTTTATAAAAATTATCAGCTAGATTTTCAATTATGGTTGGAGTTCTTTCAAGATAATCTAAAGTAGAATTTAATATATCATCAACTAATTCCTTATATGTTAATGTAATTACTTTTACTTCTTCTATTACCCTAATATTATCTAAAAAATAATCATAATAGTCCTGATATACCTCAATACTATCTATTACCATATGACTTAATATCTTAGAGGATTTGTTAACTATATTATCTATTTCCTCAAAAATACTATCTATTTCTTTTATGCTTTTTTCAAACTTTAAAATTTGATTTTCTATATAAATTTTCACTGTAAAACCTCCATTTCTATATATAATATCGACAAAATATACATATTATTTACATATTATATTCTTATTATTAATTTTAGCTTTTAGTTTTTTCAAAATTTATCTAGAACAGATTACCAACTTCTTTTTCCTCCATAGCTGCTAGAGCAATTTCCAATAACTCATCTATATTCTCATATTGCATTTTTAACCCTGTTAATAGTCTTTTCTTCTTATCAAGTGGATCTTCTATATCACTTAATGCATTGTAGGTACCCATTGTAATAGCCTCTAAATACTTCTCACTAGTCTTCTCAATAAAACTTTTATAAAAATCAATATTTTCAAGTTCCTCGGTTTTATTCATTATTTTGTCAAATTCTTCGTTAAAGATATCTATGTGATATTGATTTTCCAACTTTGTTAGTAAATTAATTCTTCTTTTAGATATTTTAAGGCATCTTTTTGATTCTAATCTGTACTTATTTATAAGTTTCTCATATTTTTTCGTATCTATATTGACATCAACTTCAGATAAGGATTTAAGCTCTCCTTCTATATCATATTCTTTCGTTAAATATTTATCTATAGCTTCTTGAAAACTTATATTTGGAATACCTTTTATAGGAATTCCACCTTCCGTACAATTGTATATATTTTTATTTAATTTATTATAGTCTATATAGTCTTCAAACCAACTTTTAAAGTTTAAAAAAGCCTTTTTAGTATATACTTCATTTCCATAAATGTCTATTTCTTTTATATATTTATCTCCACTATTAATGTTTTTTTGGTGAATTGCTCCATCTGCATATAGTTTTTCTTTCGTATAACATAAATCTTGTCCTAGAAATATAATACTTGATGATTCAAGCCATATTGCAAAATCAAGTGCTAAATTTGCAATTGAACCTCCTATTAAAAACTTGTTTGTTTTTATACTTAACTTCTCACATAGTTCATCCATATAGTTATCAGAATATAATGATAACCACATTTTATTTCCTAGATAGTCTATTAAAGATTCATAATATATAAAATTACTATATATTAACAATGATTTATGATTTTTTAAATTTTTAAATATATTTCCTTCACTTTTATTTCCATCTACACCCATTATTATATGTGGTTCTACTCCGTTATTTTCCAATATATTTGCAGAAGAACCTACTGCCACTATAATTGCTTTCTTCTCTATATTGTTTAACAAATTAATGTTTTTTTCCAAAGAAGGCCCAGCTGAAACAATTACAACTGGAACTCCTTTCAATTTATCTTTAAATATATCAACAGTATTATATTTTTTTATAAATTTGATGTTTCTTAATATATTATATATCCATCTCTTGGAACTTAGTATTTCTGTAAATAAGTTCCCTTCAAACATCATTACTAGAGAACTTAGTTGTTTATATACATCATCTATATATTCTTTATATAGATTGTTATATATGGAAAGATGAGCAAAATATAAGCTTCTTATTTTATTGTTTTTTATATAATGCTCGATTAAATGCCTAATAGTATATTTATCTTTATTTATAATAAAAACTATATTTTCATTATAAAAGTATTCTGAGTAATCTTTAATTTTTAGAGATTGAATAAATATATCTAATTTTGGTTCTATTATAATTATTTTTTTATCGTGAAACTTTTCAAATAAAGGTCCTAAATAATAGCCCAAACCTATCCCAAAAATAGCTATGGTATCCTCTTCTCTTAGATTTATTCCTTCTACCCATGCATTAGCTTCTCTTATGGGATTATACTTACTATGTAAGTAAGTTTTGCTGTCTATCAATACATTAAAGCTTTTATCTTTATTTTCTATTAACTTATACTTTTCATCAATAACATACTGATTAATTTCTTCATATATATCTGGATAATGTATTTTTAACTGTTCCATGTTTTTTTTGTACAATCTAAACACCTCTTGTAATTTATATATTTTTAATTTTTAACCATTATTGTAAGATATGATAAAGTATCAAATTTATTTTCTTTTATTAAATCTATAATATATTGTGTGTATTGCTGATCATGTAGAGAAACTCTTGAAAATGATTGTATTAACTTTAATACAATATCATCGTTTAATTCTTTATTATATAAAGATATCCCTATTAAATGCAATTTTAACATTGAATATATTATACAAATATAAATGTATGAGTCCCATATGGTTTTAAATTTACCAAAAGGCATACAATTACCAAAATATTCATTCACTAGATAATTTTCTAAAATATATTCTTTTTCTTTAATATATGGCTCATAGTAATCTCTGTACCCTTCAGAGTATAACTCTCTTATATCTTCTACAGAATTACTTCCCTTGTACTTTAATCCTGATAAGGTTTCTTCTAGACACTCTAAGTATCTACAATTAGTTATACCTTTCATAACATTTCCAACAGTAAATTCATTTGCTATAACAATTTGAATCTCAATATTAGTGGGTATGTTCTCAATATTATGCTTTAATTCTCCATCTCTAACCATATTATTAAATTGATTAATAATATCTGGTATGTAGTTATATTTATTCTTGTCCATTAACTCTTGCACTTTTTTATAAAATATTCCTAATAAGATTATTCTTTCATTCAATCTAAAATTTCTATTTTGCAAAATTCCTATGGAAAAGATTCTTATATCCCAAAAATATTTATATTTTTCATTTTTAAAATAGTCTCCCTTATCGTTTATTGCATAGCTTATTCTAACACTATCATCAAATTCTTCTTCTATATAGTCAAACTCCATTATATCTCTATTCATAATGCATATTCTTACTGCCTCTGGACAAGACATCTCTAAGCTCTTTTCCAGATTATTGTTAATTAGATTAATTTTCCTAGGATAAATTTTGCATACGTTAGATAAATATTCTTTTCCTAACTTTAATTGTATTTTGCATAATTTCTTATTATCTAAAAATGGACATTCTCCATTTTCGTTCATCTTAATTTTGCCATAAGTTTCATCTTCAGTAGATTTTCGATTTCGAGTTATATTTTTCATAAAAATATCTTTTAGTTCCAAATCTTTATTTTTCTTGTACTTTTTGTACGTATCCTTGTCAATATTCACTCTCCATCCTATGCAGCAACTATCTTCACAGCCAGTTCCTATGCATTTAAACTCATTAAAGTATCTTGGTATTAATGTTATAACTTTCTTTTCCATATAATTCCTCACTTTTTTATATTTACTAAACTTGTTAATATAAAAATAAATAATATAAAAGAAACTATAAAAATATCCAGAGAATATTCTCTGGATATTTTTATAGTTTGATTCTCTGATTATCTTAATAATTGTAATACAGTTTGTGGTGCTTGGTTTGCTTGAGCTAGCATAGCAGTTGAAGCTTGTTGTAATATGTTTTGTTTTGTTTGCTCCATCATTTCTTTCGCCATGTCTACGTCTCTTATTCTTGATTCTGCAGCTTGAATATTTTCAGCAGCATTGTCTAGATTTCTAATTGTATGCTCTAACCTATTTTGATTAGCTCCTAATTTTGATCTTTGTGCTGATACTTTCTTTATAGCAGCATCTACTTTTGATATAGCACTTCCAGCATTTGTGTGAGTATCTACTTTAAGTGCATTAACACTTAGAGCACCAGCCTTCATGGTTCCAACCTTTAATGACATACTTACACCTTTATCTGCCCCTATTTGGAACTTAGCTGATGTAAGACTTCCATCTAATAATTTTTTCTCATTAAATGTAGTTGAATTTGCTATTCTATCGATTTCAGCTACCAATTCATCAATCTCATCCTTTATAGCAGTTCTATCAACAGTAACATTTGTATCATTCGCTGCTTGTACTGCTAATTCTCTCATTCTTTTAAGTATTGAATGAGTTTCATCTAATGCACCTTCTGCAGTTTGAATCATTGAAATACCATCTTGAGCATTTTTGGAAGCCATATTAAGTCCTCTAACTTGTGCTCTCATTTTTTCGGAGATTGATAATCCTGCAGCGTCATCTCCTGCTCTATTGATTCTATAGCCTGATGATAATTTTTCCATTGATTTGGCTCCACCATTGTTAGCTATACCTAATTGTCTGTGTGTGTTCATTGCCATCATATTGTTATTAATTCTCATTATTTATTCCTCCTTGATTTTTGTTTGTTGGCATCCTTGCCAAAATATCTTAGTACCTTTGGCCAAAAGGTTTTTTAACTTTCATTATTATTATCGGATGTTTGTCCAATAACTTTAGCATTTTCATCAGAATATTTTTCTTTTATTTCCAAAAATCTATCTAAATTGTCAAACAGTATGTCCACTAGCTTTGGATCAAAGTGTTTTCCACTTTCCTCTTTGAAATATTTTAGTATATCATTCATTACCCAAGCTTTTTTATATACTCTAGGAGAACCTAATGCATCAAATACATCAGCTATGGCTGCTATTCTTCCATAGATATGTATTTCCTCACCTTTTAATCCTCTTGGATAGCCTCTGCCATCGTATCTCTCGTGATGTTCATGAGCTACTATGGCTGCTGCTTTTAGAATTTCTCTTTTTGAATTTTTTAGTAGATTATATCCTATTGTTGTATGTGTTTTTACTACATTAAATTCTTCTGGTGTTAGCTTACCAGGTTTAAGTAGTATATTATCTGGAACTGCAACCTTACCTATATCATGTATTGGTGAAGCATGGGTAAGGAGCATAGTATCTCTCTGAGATAAGCCATATTTTTCTGCTAGTAGCTGACAATATTTAGATACTCTCTTTACATGGGATCCTGTTTCTTCTGATCTTGCTTCTGTAACTTCTCCTAATGTATATAATATTTCTTTTTGAGTTGCTTCTATTTCTAAATTTAGACATAGGTTATCGAAAGTTGCAGATATACTTTTGTGAAATACATCTAACAGTTCCATATCCACATAGTCAACATTATCATCACTCTCTATAAATATAATGGCTTCATTTCCTGCAGTGCTTTTATATCTAGCTATATAGCAATTGTCAAAAAGTTCATGGTCTCCACCATTATATATTTTATTTGCTTTCATCAAGTCAGCTTCTGAAACGGTTTCTCTTATTTTGTTATTAATAGAATCCTTATACTTGCCAGTTCCACCAACTATATTAAATATATGAGTTTCTCCTTGTCTAACTGCTGCAAAAGAATTAATATTGCATTCATCTCTACCTTTACACTGATTGATTAATGAACTAAGATGACATAGGCTAGATATTAGAAAATCATTTAGCGCATCTTTTTCATATAGTTTAGATATGGATGATACTACTTTCTCCATTGACTCTCTATTGTTTTTTATACGATTAATATCCCTAAAGGACCTTAGGGATGATAGAATAACTGTATTCATTTTTTTAGAAAATAAATCTGTTTTATTCTCATAGCCATTTATATCATAGTTCAATATGATTTCATCTTGTAAACTACTAGAACCCTTCCCAGTCATTAAAACAATTCTAATATCAGTATTTTTCATATCTTCTCTAATGTATTTTGCTAAGCCTAGACCTGAGTCTTTTTCTTCTAGAAATACATCTAATAATACTAAGGCTATATCTTTATTCGCTTTTAATATATTGACAGCTTTTTGAGATGTATAAGCACTATAAAACTCTATACCTTTATCCTCGAAGGTAAGATCTTTATTGATTTCTTTCAGCATCCTATGTATAAAATTATCATCATCTACTATCAATACTTTCCAGAATCCACTTTTATTAATACAAAATCTTTCTGTACCTTCCATGGTAGCTATTACTCCTCCTTGAGTAGTCGCAAATTTAATTGCCTTATTTATTGAAAAGTTTTTTTACATCTTCTAGTTTAGAAATATTATTAAGGGCAGCCAAATTTTCTTCTTCCATTTTTTTATATAATTCATTACGTATTATATCAATGTCTTTTGGTGCTTCGATACCAATCTTGACCTTACCTTCTTCTATTTCTATTATTTTTATTTCAATTTTTCCATCTATAATTATGGATTCATCCTTTTTTCTAGTAAGTATCAGCATATTATTCGCCTCCTACTTTGGAGTCTTGATTGAAGATAAAATGTTTTGTAGTGTATCTTTCATCATCTAGAATTACTTGTTTACCTAACCTTTCCTTTGTATTAATTACTATTGGGCCTAAAAGATTAGTTGTCATTTTATTCATATCTGTTGGTATCACTACTATTGTATATATGCTTATATCTTCTTCTCTTTCTATCTTTAATTTATTAATTGCTGTCTGCGGAAGTAATATATCATAGTCACTAAATATTTCAAAGGGATTTATGACAATAAATGACAAGTCTTGGTTATTAATTGATTGTAGCCAGTGAAAAGGATTTTCCTTATCTTCATTTAATATAATTATAAATTCCTTTTCTTCTTCAAATGCGGGAATTCCTTCTTCAAAATTAATTATTTTTTCTTTTTCGATCTCTATTTCTCCAAAATTTCTAGTTTTTATTTTCATTTGTATTACCTCCTTTAATTCAATGCACAATTTATACCCAAAGGGCACTTACGCAATGCACAATTGAAAAAACTTTCGACACTAATTCCATTATAATACAAATTGTGAAATTATTATACATTATTTTTGAATCTTCTTATATGAGCATTTGTACCCAAAAATTAGAAAATGGGCGCCTAAATGTGCGCCCTTACTTTTTATCTTAGAAAATCCATTAAACTCGGCTGTATTATTCTAGATCCTACTGCTAGACTTGCTCTATATGCATTTTCTGCTATAGCTAGATTCATATAGGCTTCTGGCAAACTAACATCTTCATTGAAAGATAATAACTCTTTTAGATTCACTATTTGATTTTCTATTTTATTCTTTGTTAAGTCTAATCTATTGGATTTTGCTCCTATCTCTGCTGTAACAGATAGGACATTGCTCATGGCATCTTTTATGTCTGTTAATGCCGATTGAAGGTCATCGTTGTTATTTGTATTTAGTGCTGCTTCTAATTTCTCAAACATATCGAATAAATATGCTTTGTCACCAACACTAACATCTGATGTATAATCCTTATTTCCACTACCAAATATCTTGTTTCCTAAAGTATTTACGGATGCCCTCTCTGCAACTCCTACATTATATACAAATATCTCGTCCTTTTTTTCTCCTGTAGGGTTTCCATTTTCATCTAAAACATCATATTTCTTTAAATCTACTAAATAATTTCCATTCTCATCCAATAAAGGTTTATCGGTTTTAAATCCTGTAAATATAGATCTTCCTGCATAGGTAGTATTACCTATTTGAATCAAATGTCCTTTTAATTCTTTTATCTCTTCTTTTATCTTATCTAAGTCTTCAGAATTAGTTCCATTGGCAGCTTGTACCGTTAATTCGTTCACTCTATGAAGTACAGAATTTATTTCCTTTAGTGCTGATTCAGTTTCTTTCATCCAAGAGGCTGCATCTTTTGTGTTTCTGAGATACTGTTCTACCTTTGATATATCTGTATTAAATTTCAAAGATTTACTTGCACCTATTGGGTCATCTGATGGTACTCTAAATTTCTTCCCTTCAGTCATTTCATATTGCAATCTTTCTAGCCTCTGCAATGTACTATTTAGATTATATGTCATATTGCTTACAAGCATATTATTTGTTATTCTCAATTATACTACCTCCCAACCATTCCCAATCTATTTACAGTAACATCTATTATCATATCCATAGTTGATATCATCTTTGATGAAGCTATATATGCGTGTTGAAATCTTATCATATCTGCCATTTCTTCATCTAGATTTACTCCAGATATAGATTGACGTTTTGAATCTATGTTTTTTTGCATTAGTCCTTGGGTTTCATAAAACCTTTTGGCCTGTAGACTATCTACTGCCATGGAAGAAAGCATAGATTTAATAAAATCATCCGGAGTTCCTTGTGATATATCTCCTGTAAAGAATGTCTTATCTTCCCTTTGTTTTATCAGTGCTAGAAGGTTTATATTATCATCTGCTGAGCCGCCAGGATTTCCTGCTGCTGCTATGTTTTTTACATCTTCTAATATGCTTTTATCTAAGGTTAAAGTTGCTGCTGGGCTATTTGGGTCATATTTAAAGAAATTAATTCCCGTTACACTATTTCCATTTTCATCTTTTAACGTATAACCTTTACTATGCAAATCATTAAACTTATCTGCAAACCCTTTGGCAAATTCATTTAATTGTTTTTGAAAATATGGTATACCTCTATAAGTATTTCCTTCTCCATTTCCTGTAAGCATATCCAATAACCCTTTTAGTTCACCTGATCTTAGGTTTACTTCACCGCCGTTTTCCCAGATTAATTTATATACTTTTTCAGTTCCAGTATCTGTGGCTTTAAGTGAAAGTTTATTTGTAGATAAATGGTCTACTATGGATATTCCACTAAGAGAAATATTATATTTTCCATCTGGTGATTCATTTACTTTTATATTTACAATTTTAGATAATTCATCTACTAACAGCTCTCTTCTATCTCTTAAATCATTAACTTGTTTCCCATCTATTTCTAAGGAATAAATTTGTCTATTTAATCCTGCTATTCGTTCACTTAAGCTATTTACAGTCTTTATTTTTGCATCTATTTCATGTTCTGTTTCTGTTTTCATATTCATTAATCTTTGTGTTGTTTCATTGATATGTTTCGTAAATGCTAAGGCATTTTCTCTTACTGGTTCTCTAAAGGATATATCCGATGAGTTTTTACTCATTTCATCTAAACTTTTATAAAAGTCATTCATATATTGTGTAAAACTACTCTTAGAAGGTTCACCCATTAGTTTTTCTATTTCTGTCAAAGAATTTTTCTTTATTTCCCATTCTCCCAATGGAGCCATTTCACTCCAGTATTTAAAATCTACAAAGGAATCTCTTACTCTTTTAACATTGTAAATCTCTGTGCCCGTACCTAAAAATCCTATACCTGGCATTTTAAATGGATTAGTAGCTCGTTGCTCCACTTGTTGTCTTGAGTATCCCTTCGTGTTTGCATTATCTATATTATGATTTGTGGTATATAAGGCTCTTTGTGACGCAAGAAGTCCTCTCACCGCTGAATTAAATCCAAAAAACATTTACTCAGTCCCTTCATAAAAATTTTGATTAGTAAATCTATCTTCCAACTAATCCAACCCTATTTACAACTGTCTCTATCATCTCATCAATAGCGTTTATTACCCTAGAGTTTGCTGTATATGAATGTTGGAATTTTATCATATCGGCCATTTCTTCATCCAAGGATACAGCCGATATACTTTGTCTTCTTTCATCTATGGTATTTATTAGAAAACCCTGATTTTCCGCTATAAGTCGTGAAGACTTTCTCTCTTCTCCCAAAGAAAAGATTATATCTCTATAATAATCATCTGTACTCATTTCTCCAAAGATAGTCTTATTTCTCAATTCATATATACCCTTAGCTATATCTCCATCACTAATTCCACCAGTTATGGATATTGCTATTTTATTGTAATTCGAAAGTTCTGGATTAACTTTGATATTGGAAGCATTAATTACTCCACCTGAACCTACGAAGAAATCCCCTCCCTTATTGCCTTCTAAATCTATTCCCGTGGAATGTAAAGCATTTATTTCATTTGCAAGGTTTTGTACAAATGTATCTAATCTATTCATATATTCAACCATAGATTTATCCCTTACATCTATGAATCCTGCCAATTCACCTAATCCATTTAAATCTATTTTTTCATTGGATTTTTCCCAGTATATATGTCCTAACCCATTGTTATCATTTTTTATATCTATTCTGCTGATAAAACTTCCATTAACTATATCTCTTCCTTGTAAAGATATTATTGTTTCTCCAAAGGTATTTTCATAGGATGTAATCGGCAATAATTCTGATAATCTATCTATAAGTGCATTTCTTTCATCTCTAAAGTCATTAGCTTTCATTCTACTGTTCTCGCCTTCTACTAGCTTAATACTTTTATTTAATTCTCCTATTTTATCCAATATATTATTGACTTCATCAACTTTAGTAAGCATTTGTTTGTTTAAGTTATGTCTTATATCATTAAGCTGCCTTGATATATGATTAACAGTTTCTGCAAATGCAACGGAAGATTCATGTACTAATCCCCTAATAGTTAAGCTATCTGCTTCTTTAGAAAGCTCATCCCAATTTTTCCATAAACCATCCATTACTTTTTGTAATCCACTATCTGTTATTTCATTAAATACTCCCTCTATATCTTCAAGTATTTGTGCTTTTGCATAGTGGTATCCAAAACTGGCATTTTCACGTCGAAGTTTCAAATCTAGGAACTCATCTCTTATCTGCCTTATTTGGATAACATTAACACCTGTACCTGTTTGAAATCTACCATCAGCAGATTTGGTATATGAATTACTTGCATGTATTGCAGATTGTCTTACATAATTTGGATTATTTGCATTTGATATATTATGTGATACTGTGTCTAAAGATTTTCTTGAAGCTTGCAATCCTGATATTGATATATATAATCCTCCGAATCCCATTCCTACACCTTCCTATCAAAAATACTATTTCCACTGGATTTCTTGTTTTCTTTTCCATATCCTGGATCTATATGAGTATTTGTAATTAAGTTCATATTAAAATCAATCCAATCTAGATTATCTTGTATAAGATCATTGTTTAATTTATTTCTCAATGAAAGTTCTGCCATGACTTCCTTCATCTTATCTCTAATATATATTAATCTACTGTTGTCTTCTGGTATTCTTTCTATTACATTAGAAATAGGAGTGTTTACAGCTAGCCCCCAAGTATCTAATAATTTTTCTCTTTCTTCCTCTAAAAGAGCCATTTCATTTATTAGAGTTTCTTCTTTTTTTGTAGTTTCTTCTAACTCTCGCATATGATTGTTTATAATCATATCTGCCTTTTTAAATGAAAGTTCTTTTAATTCTGTTAAAACAGTCAATTCCTTTTCCATCACCGCTTCTAGCTCTTCCCTAAAAGTCATTTTCATCACCGGCCATTAAATTTTTTTGTCAAAATTAATACTTTCAAGCATTTTTTCAGCTATCTTTTTCCCTTCTATATGATATGTTCCTGATTGAATTTGATTTTTTATATCTTCAACCTTATCCATACGTATTTCTTCTACGTCTTTAATTTTTTGCAATGCATATTGAAATTCTATAGCTTTTTCAGATATTTTAATTTGATCAATATCCTTTGATCCTTTATCCGAATTAACTTTCTTGACCCCCGAATTTTTGTTATACACTTGAAAAATATTATCTATTTTATTTATTCTCATAAAAAACACCCCACTTAACTTTCTATTATTATTATCGGTAAGATGGGGTGTTTCTTTAGCATATTATTTTCTTTTTTCATATCTATCTATTACTCTAAATTTTTCTTCTACTTTTTTATCTATTGTTCTTTTAGTTGATCTTGCAGAATCTACTACTTGTCCCAACTCTCTTTGAAGGTTATTCTTGCATTTATCACAAAACCTTCCTGTTCTAATACTTACACCACATTTTTCACATTCTAATATTAAATTACTGCCTTCTCCTATTTCTAGTCTTCCTTCCCTTAAAAATACTATTATCTTCCTTGAATCCACTCCCGTAGCTTCTTCAACCTCCGAAATAGTTGCTCCTGGATTATCATATAGATACTCCTTTACCTTTTGAAATTCATCCTCACCAGTCTTTCTGCAACTATGGCAGATTCTAAATCCATCATATTGATAAATTTTTCCACACTTAGCACAATTTCTTATATCCATACTTTCACATCCTTTAGTTATTTTTGCTTGATGTCAAGGCTATACCTATTACTTCCTTAGCACCATTATTTATAAGCACTCTACTGCACTCACCCATAGTTACTCCAGTTGTTATAATATCATCTACTAAAAGTATCTTTTTTCTTTCTATTTCACTAGAATCTTTTATTTGAAATGAGCCCTTTAGATTTATGATTCTATCAATTTTATTTGAATGACTTTGCTCTTTTGTCCATTTAGTCTTTATTAGATTCTCCCTTAATAAAGGTTTTTCAAGATTTTTTGATATGTAAACTGCCAATAACTCTGCTTGATTATAACCTCTTAATGCTTCTTTTCTTTTATGGGTGGGAACATAAATAATTATATCTATATCTTCGGCTATTTTTTTATTTTCAATAGTCCTAATCATAATTTCTCCAAATGGTTTATATAAATAGTTCTTTCCATTATACTTATAGTTCTTCATCATTTCTCTAATAAATCTATTATATGAAAGCGAGTAATACACCTTATTGATATATATGGAATCTATTTGCACTTCTCTATTTAATACTTCCAAGTTCTCATAACACTCTTTACAGATATATCCTTTAATGCTTCCATTTTTCTCTTTGCAAAAAAGACAAATATGTTTTGTTGGAAAAAGTAAACTATTTAAGGTTTGAAGCAAGTTTATCCCTCCATGAAAATAGATACATAATTTCTAATCTTTTTATCTAATGCTGAGTATCTCTTTGTTATTCTATTATTTTTTATCATCATAGATAAATATTTTTCTTCTCCTACTAATACTACTAAATTTTTAGCCCTAGTAATGGCTGTATATAATAAGTTACGAGTTAAAAGCATCGGTGGTCCCCAACTAATTGGCATTACCACCACTGGAAACTCTGAGCCCTGAGATTTATGTACTGTTGTTGCATAGGCTAATCTTAACTCATCTAATTGATTAAATTCATATTCTACTTCCTTTTCATCGTCGAATAAAACTTTCATTGTCCTATCTTCTTCATCTATATCAATTATAAAGCCAAAATCTCCATTGAATACGCCTTCACCAGTATCTACTTCTAATCCATCTCTTACTATTTTCCATTCAGTTGTATAGTTGTTTTTTATTTGCATCACCTTATCACCAACTCGAAACAGTTCATCTCCAATTTGTTTTTCTGCTTTGGACTTATCTTTAGGATTTAGGACGGACTGTAAATGTTTATTTAGTGAATTGATGCCTACATCCCCTTTTTTCATCGGAGTTAGAACTTGAATATCTCTTACTTTATCTACTCCATAAAAATTAGGAAGTCTTTCATGACAAAGTTCTAATATAGTCTCTAATATTCCATCAGTACTGTTTCTAGTTAAAAAAAAGAAGTCTTTATCCTTTTCATTTAGAATAGGTTCTTCTCCTTTATTTATCTTATGGGCATTAACTATTATCATACTCTCTTCTGATTGTCTAAATATTTCATCTAACCTTACAACCTTAATTACTCCCGACTCAATAATATCTCCAAGCACGTTTCCAGCCCCCACTGATGGCAGCTGATCTGTATCTCCTACTAGAACCACACGGGTTCCCGGTTTCAAAGCCTTTAAAAGTGAGTTCATGAGAAGTATATCTATCATAGAAGATTCATCTATAATAATTAAATCTACATCTATAGGACTGTCCTCATCTTTTCCAAATGCCATAGATTCCTCTTCCATAAAGGAGTATTCCAATAGTCGATGTATTGTCTTTGCCTCTATTCCTGTAGTTTCCGTCATCCTTTTAGCTGCTCTTCCTGTTGGCGCTGCAAGAATCACTGATAGATCCATATCTTCACAAATCTTTATTATAGCATTAATTGTAGTAGTTTTACCTGTACCTGGCCCTCCTGTAATAACTACTAATCCATTTTCTAAAGCTTCTCTTATTGCCACAATTTGTTTTTTAGCGAATAGAATGTTTTCTTGTTCTTCTATTCTTTTAATTTCCTTTTCCACATCTATCTCTAATTCTTCCAATTTGACCTGAGATAATTCTACGAGTTTTCTGCTTACATTATTTTCTGCCATATGAAATGGAGTATAGTATACAAGAGTATCTTCATTATCTGCAATTAAATGAATATTTCCCCTAAGTCCCAGATTCCTTATACCTTCTTCTATTAAACTGTTTTCTGCATCTAATAGCCTAGAAACATTAGATATTAGCTCGTTCTTAGGCACATAGCAATGGCCATTTCCTGCGAATTCCATTATTATATATTTAATTCCAGCTTCTATTCTATATGGTGACTCTTTATTTATACCCATTTTTGCTGCTATCTTATCAGCAGTTTTAAATCCTATACCGTAAATATCCTCTGATAGTCTATAAGGATTTTCACTAATTATATTTATTGTATCTTTGCCATAATTTTTATATATTTTTATACCGTAGTTAACTGTGATACCGTACTGCTGCAAAAATACCATTATATCTCTAAGTTCTCTTTGCTCAGCATAAGCCTCTACTATTATTTCAAGTTTTTTCTCACCTATGCCACTTATTTCCTTTAATCTTTCTGGATTATATTGTATGATTTCCAATGAATCCAGACCAAATTTCTCCACTATTCTCTTAGCGGTCTTAGGACCAATATGGGGAATTAGACCCGATGAAAGGTAGTTTTCTATTCCTTTTAATGTAGATGGCACTACTGTTGATATACTTGTAAATGATAATTGTTCACCATAGGTAGGATGATATATCCATTCTCCCTCTACCTTTACAGTCTCTTCTAGATTTATAAAAGGGGTATTACCTACTATAGTAACTGGTCCATCGGATGTATTAAGTTTTGCAACTGTATAACCATTGGCTTCATTTCTAAATCTTATTTCTTCTATTACACCCTCTAGAATCAACATTCATTTCACTCCTGTTTATTCAATTCATAGCCATAGGCCACTTACGCAATTTACAGTTCACAATGCACAATTGTTAAGGTCTAGCTTTGCAGTATTTTTTGCGACCAGCGGTCGCTTCCTTAATTGTGAACTTAAGTAGAGAACCAAAATCATGGTTTTTGATTTTGTGTTCATCGCTTAGCTACTGATATTTGCCCCGCAGGGTATAATTCGGTAGTCCTTTAGGGTTTGTTCATCTAGTGCATTGTGAATTGTGAATTTGCTAACTCCTTAATAATTCAACCTTATCTATCTTTTCCCATGGCAAATCTAAATCTGGTCTGCCAAAATGTCCATATGCAGCTAATTGTCTATAAATCGGTCTTCTTAAGTCTAAATCTCTAATAATAGCTGCTGGTCTAAGATCAAAATGTTTATTAACTAGTTCTTGAATTTCCGTATTGGATATCTTTCCAGTTCCAAAAGTATCTACATATATTGATAAAGGTCTTGCTACACCTATAGCATATGCCAGCCCTACTTCACACTTGTCTGCTAATCCTGCAGCTACTATGTTTTTTGCTACATATCTTGCAGCGTATGCAGCTGATCTATCTACCTTTGTTGGATCTTTTCCTGAGAATGCTCCTCCACCATGTCTTCCATATCCACCGTAAGTATCTACTATTATCTTTCTTCCAGTTAATCCAGCATCTCCCATAGGACCACCCACAACAAATCTTCCTGTAGGATTTACGTAGTATTTTGTATTTTCATCTAATAACTCTTTAGGTATTATTGGCATTACTACATGTTTTATTATATCTTCTTTAATAGTCTCTAAGGTCACATCCGGACTATGTTGGGTAGATACTACAACATTTTCTATTCTTACAGGTTTATCGTCAAGATACTCTACAGTTACTTGAGTCTTTCCGTCTGGTCTTAAATATTCTAATGTACCATCTTTCCTTACATCTGATAATCTCTTAGCTAATTTATGAGCTAATGATATAGGCAATGGCATTAGTTCTGGTGTTTCATTACATGCATAACCAAACATCATCCCTTGATCTCCTGCACCAATTAAATCTAGTTCATCATTAGAGTTGGTTTTTTGCTCTAGTGCTTTGTCTACTCCCATAGCTATATCCCCTGATTGTTCGTTTATAGAAGTAAGCACAGCACATGTATCTGAGTCAAATCCATATTTTGCCCTTGTATACCCTATTTCTTCTATCGTTTGTCTCGCAATCTTTGGTATGTCAACATAACAATTAGTAGTGATTTCCCCTACTACTAGTACCATTCCAGTAGTTACAGTTGTCTCACATGCCACCCTCGCATTGGGGTCTTTTTCAAGTATTGCATCCAGTATTGAATCTGAGATTTGGTCGCATACTTTATCTGGATGCCCTTCTGTTACTGATTCAGAAGTAAATAACCATTTTTTCATTCGCTTTCCTTCCTCCTTAAATTTTTCTATTAGGTGCACTTTTATATTTTCCAATTTTAATGTAAAAGAGAAAATATTCTTCTCTGTGTTAAGTCATATTACGCAGTCTCACTGCACAAATTCATTCGCTCATTATCATTCGCATGAATTTTGCGTTCGTTGCCTTTTTGTCCAACGAGCATTCGCGAGTTGTAGACAAAACGGACAGCGTAGGTGCGTTTGACCTACTAAAGCTCACTATCATTCGCTAAGTTAGGTCATTTTCCACAGTCTCGAAACACAAATCTATTTGCTCGCTACGCTCGCATAGATTTGGTTCTCGTTGCGTTTGACCTACTAAAGCTCACTATCGTTCGCTAAGTTAGGTCATAAAAAAAACCTTCTCGAGAAAAGGTTTTAGCATTCGCTTTACCTCATCTCTCAGAACATAGTTCTGTGGGATTTAGCACCTTGTATAAATACTGGTTGCCGGATTTCATCGGGCCCATACCCTCCATCGCTCTTGATAAGGAACTATATTGATTTTTTATCTAACAAAGATTTTATCACAATGAAAATTTCTAGTCAATAATGATAAAAATAATCAAAATATTGAAAATACCTTATAGGATATAGTAGCCACGATAATTCCCGATGTTATTATACCCAAGGATATAGATAGCAGTGCTTTTCTAAAATTCATTTTTAACAAGGATGCTATAACTGACCCTGTCCATGCACCAGTACCTGGCATTGGTATGGCTACAAATATAAAAAGTCCTAGTAAACTATATTTCTTTATAATAGCTGCTTTACTCATAGATCTCCTTTTTACCCATCCTACAGTTTTTGAAAATATTACAGTCTTTTCAAAGTATGCCATGATTGGGTGAAGTAATTTTAATAAAAAAGGTACTATTATCATATTTCCTATTATACTAAGGATTGTACTATGTATTGGACTAAGTCCTAGAGATATGCCTAAAGGCACTGCCCCTCTAAGTTCTATTATAGGCAGCATTGCAAAAAATATTACTATTAGCTCTGTTTGTAACTCTTCTAATAATTCCAGCATAAAGATTCCTCCAATCTTACTATAATTATAAGGTATTTTTTAGCCTTATTCAATTAACTTATGTTTAATTTAAAACTATTCCCCACATATTTAAACTACACACAATATGACCTATGAAATAAATTCATACTATGAATTTATTTCATAGGTCTTTCGTATTATAAATATTTATAAGTAATACAAACTGAATAATACAAAATGGATGATAAAGCCTCATAAGGAAATAAAACCCATATGGCATATTATTTGCAAGCCTATAAAGATAACTATACAATTAATTTTTAAATCAATAACTTAGGAGATGAAAAAAATGATAAAATTAAACAACAAAGAAACAATTAAATTTAAACTGATTGTAATTCCCTTAATATTAGTACTTATTGGAATTCTAAGTATAGCTATAATTACTTCAGGTTTATTTAAGAAAAATTTATTAGATGCAAAAAAAGTGAGTGGTTTTGAGCTGGCAAGTCAAGTAGTTGACAGAATAGAAGATAATTCAAATGCAATTAAAAATATCAACGAAATCCTAGAAGAAAATATGAGAACCGCAGCAAAAACTACTATTAATAACCAAGGAAATTTAAGTAACGAGCTACTCGATAGTATTGTAGAGAACTCCACTGTAGACGCCATCTATTGGTACAATAAAGATATGGAAATCATCTACTCTACAGTGCGAGGAGATATCGGATGGCAAGTACCTGCAGATCATCCGCTGACTAGGTTTATGGAAAGTAATGATAATGAGATAATGGAGGATATTAGACAAGATGGTGCATCAGAAAATGGGAATTATTTTAAATTTGGGGCAATAAAGGCTAAAGATGGTGAACTTGTGCAAATTGCTATTCTTGCTAATAAGGTTCAGCAATTAACAGAACAATATGGATACCAAAATCTTGTTGAAGATTTATCCGAAGCAGATAATATAGTCTATGCAGGATTTATTGACCCTAATGCTAAAGTTTTAGCCAACAGTGATATAAGTAAGGTAGGATCGGAAGAAAGTAAGGAATACATTATCAATGCCATTACCAGCCAAGAGCCTTATTCTTATGTATATGATAATGAAGGCACTGAAGTATATGAGGTTCTAATGCCTATTAATATGAACAATAAATATTTAGGAACATTAGAACTCGCCTTCTCTATGGAAGAAACTTATAAAGCAATTAATAGAAATGTTTTTATTATTATAACCATAGGGGTTTTAGTATTTACTATATTAGGAATCATATTGTATTCTATATCTAGAGGTATAGCAAAGAATCTTAATATTACAAAAGAGCATTTAAACATTATGACATCAGGAGACTTTACTGCGAAGATTCCCGATAAATTTATTGCCCAAAACGATGAATTTGGTGAAATTGCAAATGCTATGAAAAATGTTCAAAATTTTATCAGGGATACAACAAAAAATATAGCGGACTCTTCAGAGAGATTAAAATTAGCATCACAAAAGCTAACATATGCTAGTCAACAGTCAGCTATAGTATCAGAAGAAATAGCAAATACAGTTCAAGAAATAGCAAAAGGAGCCAATGATCAAGCTCATGATACGGAGCAAGGTGCAATAAATGTTAATATCCTCGGTGATTTAGTAGAAAGAAATCAGAATTTCATTGAAGAATTAAATATGTCTACACAAGAAGTGAATATTTTAAAAGATGAAGGTATTAATACTATAAGAGAATTGGTATTAAAGACAAAAATGAATCAGTCCTCTGTAAAGGAAATAAATGAAATAATTACAAATACAAATGAAAGTGCAGAAAAAATTGAACTTGCCAGTCATATGATTCAAAGTATTGCAGAACAAACTAATCTATTGGCATTAAATGCTGCTATAGAAGCAGCAAGAGCTGGAGACGCTGGAAAGGGGTTTGCTGTTGTAGCTGATGAAGTTAGAAAGCTGGCTGAAAGATCTAATGAATTTACAGAAGAAATAGTTACAATAATAAAGGAATTAACTACTAAAACAGAGTATGCAGTAGATAATATTAAAAAGGTTGAAGAATCCACAGAAATTCAGGTAAAAAGCGTAGAAACAACTCACGAAAAATTTGATGGTATTGCTTTAGCCATAGAAAAAATGAAAAATGCAATAATAGATGTCAATCATTCTGGTGAAGAAATGAGAAATAAAAAAGAAGAAATAATAGTAATCATTGAAAATCTATCTGCGATCTCAGAAGAAAATGCTGCTGGAACAGAAGAAACCTCAGCATCTATAGAAGAACAAATGGCATCTATGCTAGAAATAGAAAATGCATCTAGAATTTTATTAGAATTAGCAGAAGAAATGTATGATAGCATTTCAAAACTTAAATATTAAAATAGTATTATTCAAATTATTTATTTTTGATTCATATGAAAAACAGAGATATATAGAGATATTTATAGATTATTTTTAATATAGTGCGTTTTTTTACATTATATCTTATATTCATCTTATTTTAGTCGAATACTACCAATTTTATACTATTGCATTTTCTCCCAATCCGTCGTATACTATAATAGTTGAGTGAGCGACGGGGTGTAGCGCAGTTTGGTAGCGCACGTGGTTTGGGACCATGGGGCCGGGGGTTCAAATCCTCTCACCCCGACCATCGACAGAATGACTAAAGAAATCTTTAGTCATTTTTTTATTTTTTTGTTTTAATATCTATAACTCTTCTATTAGTTTCCTACACTTTGTTATTTCATTCTTTATCAGCTTTCAATTGTTATTGTCCTCAACTTGTAATATGTTTGTAACCTAATTGATATATTTAAATTATATAATAGAATGGACAAGTAATCACAGGGAAAAAAGGGAGAATTAAAAGTTTCTACCAAAAAATTACATAAAATATTACGAGGTGAGATTATGAAAAAAAATTTAAAGAAAGTTTTTGTATCTTTGCTAACTGCTACTACGATTTTTACATCTACTGGACCAGTCTTAGCAAATAAAATTACTGTAAACATGCCATATTCCATATATCAAAATATTGAAAAGAATAATATTTCCTCTGGAGTAGTCCATGAGAAAATAATGCGTTTCACTACTGCTGGATGGTGGAATATAAATGTTCTTAGAATCAATCTATTAGACCCACATACTGAGATAAAAAGTCTAATAAATCCCAATGGTATGCCAAGTAGGGACAAGGTTAGTTCCATGGTAGAAAAACATAATGCTGTAGCTGGAATAAATGGAGATTTTTTCAATTACAGCCCCATGCCATCAACTTTGGGTGCATTAATAGAAAATGGTGAGCTTTTAACTGCCCGTCGGGATGATGCTAAACCTTTGCTTCCCGGATTCTTTGTAGATTTTTTAAATAATGCTAATATTGACTATTTCCAGAGGACAATGGAAGCTACTAATCTTACAAAAGGAAATAAAATCAACATAAATGCCGTAAATAATGTGTCGACATATTTCGATGCTGTAACTCTTCTAAATAAACACTGGGGCCCTAAATCCATAGGAACTAAATTCCATAATGATTTAGTAGAGGTAGTTGTAAAAAATGATATAGTAACAGATGTAAGGGTCGGTCAAGAGGCTATAGATATTCCTGAAGATGGTTATGTATTAATAGTAAGGGGTTATCAAAAATCACAGGAACTTCAAACCTTTTCTGTAGGTGATTCTATAGAGCTTAATATATCCAGTACTCCAGATATTAACAATATCAAGTTTTCCATAGGTGGAGGAAGTTATATACTTAAAAATGGCGAATTAAACCGCCCCGATCTTGATTCTCCTGGAAATGCTCCTAGAACTGGGATTGGAATTAATAAAGACGGTACAGAGGTAATTTTAGTGACTATAGATGGTAGAGATACTTCCTTTAAGGGAGTTACTCAAGAAATGTTTGGAGCAATCTTTAAAGAGCTTGGAGCGTACAATGCCTTAAATTTAGATGGTGGTGGTTCTACTGCCATGGCTATAAAACCTGTTGATTCTCAAAAAGCCGTAATAGTAAATAAACCATCTGAAGGTGCTGAGAGACCTGTTGTAAATGGTGTAGGAGTATTCTCTAATGCTCCTGTAGGCGAATTATCATATATTAAGGTGTCTACTGATGATAGCAATATGTTTATAAACACTACAAGAAAATTTACAGTAAAGGGATATGACCAGTATCATAATCCTGTAACTATTGATGAATCTAAACTTGTATTTACTCAAGAGGGAGTAAATGGTAACATAGCTGGCAATAGTTTCAAAGCTCTTTCCCAAGGAAAAGCAAAAATCACTGCCAATTATGATAATATAACTAATTCAATAGACATCAATGTATTAGGCAATGTAAAAGATTTAACTACTGATATGTCTAACTTCAATATAGATATAAATAGTGAAAAAACCTTACCTATATTCTATGGTAAAGATGAAAATGGATATCAAGCTAAGATATATCCTGAGGATATTACGTTTACAACTATAAATAATATCGGAAGCGTAACTAACGGAATATTTTATAGCGCTGATACATCTGTAGCAGGTGTTCTTACTGCTAAACTAGGCGAAGGAATTGAAAATATCTTAGTATCTATTGGTAGTGAAGGTAAATTAGTAGAGAGATTTGAGTCCCTTGATAATTTAAGATTTTCTGCATATCCAGAAACAGTAATAGGTGGAATAGGTCTTAGTAGTGATGCAAAGGAAGGGAATTCATCCATATCATTAAAATACGATTTCTCTCAAGGAGAAAACACTAGAGCAGCATATCTAACTCTAATGAATGGTGAAAATATTGGGCTACCTATACAAGGTGTACCAAGAAAATTGGGCCTATGGGTCAATGGAGATAATAGTGGTAGCTGGTTAAGAGGAACTATAAAAGACAATAAAGGTAATTCACATACAATTGACTTTGTAAAAACTATTGATTGGACTGGATGGCAGTTTGTAACAACTAATATTCCATCAAATGTTTCATACCCTATAGTTTTAGAAAAAATTTATCCTGTTGAAACTGATAATCTAAAGAAACAATCAGGAGAACTATTATTTGATGGTCTTACAGCATTCTATCCTCCTACACTAGGTAATATAGTATTGCCTACTCCAAGTACATTAAAGGATAGTAAAAATATTAAAACTAATGTTAATAAAGATGGCTTTTCCTTTGCTGTATTCATGGAGCCAAAGGGATTAAATCAATTAGTAAAATATGATGCTAGCTCTAAAATTAAATCTAAGATTAATACTCACAAAATAGCTATTTCTTTAAACGGTATGTCAAATGAGTTTGTAAAGGGCTTAACTAATTATGCAAGGATTGATGCATCTGGAGCTTATAAAAGAAACAAACATCAAGATGTCGCTTTCATAAATGTAAATACTGGGAAGAATGGTATTAGGGAAACTAATGCTGAACAATGGAATAAATTAAAGGCTGATTTAAATGGAACAACTGAAAACAATATCGTTCTTTTATTCCCTACACCGATATTCGGTTCCAATGGATTTACAGATACTTTAGAAGCAGACCTTCTTCATAAGCATTTAGTTGAAACTAGAGAAAAAGGTAAGAATATATTCGTTGTCCACGGAGGTAATTCCAATACTTCAGATTTAAAAGATGGCATAAGATATATTGGATTAAATACTAAAACTTTAGGAAAACCAGAAGATATTTATGATTTATCTATTATAGAGTTTACAGTAAATGGCTCTGATGTAACTTACACCGTTTCTCCATTATTTGAGAAGCCAGGAGTTAAAGTAGGTAAGTAAATGAAAATGACTTAGGAATGCATTCCTAAGTCATTTTATAATCTTACATAACCATTTTTAAATTGATTATACAGCATCTTAGCTATACCTACGCTATTATCTCCTTTAGTCATTTCCTTAGATAATTCTTCTAGATGCATTTCTTCAAATATACGTGTCCCCTGAGATTTCTCTATTAAACCATTATCATCAGGAACGGTTTTTTTCATTTCCTTTAGCATCATATAAATAAATATGCTTTCGAATTCACGACATACATCCATCAATTTTTTATCATCTTCAGTATGTTTCAAATTCTCAATTTTTTTCTGAACTAAAGAAGGATCTCTATCCGTATTTATAATATTATTAGTTGGTGATATTTCCATTAGTTCACCTCATTATTCTTTTAAATTATTATACTATAATTATTAATTATCTTTTTAAATTATTGGCTAATTGCAACATTTCATCAGAGGTAGTAATTGTCTTTGAATTGATTTCATACGCTCTTTGTGCAGTAATCATCTTTACCATTTCATCTACTACTTGAACATTTGATGCTTCTAAATATCCTTGTATTACCCTAGTACTCATTTCTTCAGCCTCTAAAAGTATTTCTTCGCCAGAAGCTGCAGTTGCCCTATATAGATTTTGACCCTCAGATTGAAGACCTTCTGGATTCATAAAGTTAACCAACATAAGTCTTCCAATCTCAACTGTTTCATCATCTTCATCTTTACCATAAATATATCCCAGTTCATCAACTGTAATATCTTTAATTCCTGTCTCTATAGTAATTAAATCGTCGTCTTCACTAAGTACAAAATATCCTTCCGAAGTAACTAAAGTGGCCTCATCTCCGTCGATACTTAACTTGAAGCTTCCATCTCTAGTATATCTTATATCTCCATTTGGCAATTCCACTGCAAAGAACCCTTCTCCATTTATAGCAAAATCATAAGTTCCTTGAGTCTCCATAAAACTACTTGTCCTAAAATCTCTCTTAGTAGCTACTGGCATAACACCATGGCCTACTTCAAGATTTACCGGCCTTCCTTGATCATCATTTATATTAGCTCTTTTTATATTTGCATAAAATAAGTCTTTAAATTCAGCTCTTTGCACTTTATAACTAGTCGTATTTACATTTGCTAAGTTATTAGATATAGTATCTATATTAAATTGCTGTGCCTTCATTCCTGTAGCTGCAGTCCATAATGATCTCATATTATACCTCCTACACTCTTCCTATTTCATTAGCTGCTTTTTCTAACATTTCATCTTGCATCTTAATTACTTTTTGATTTGCTTCAAACTCTCTTAACAAATTTATCATTTCAACCATACCAGATATAGGATTCATATTAGAACCCTCAAGATAACCTTGTAATATTTCACCGTCAAATATATTCTCTTCTGCTACGGTATTATCTGCCATATAGAAAATATTATCTCCACGTTTTCTCAGGAATTCCTTATTATTAATATCCACTATATCTAAAGTATCAACTGGATTGCCATCAATCTGAATCTCTCCATCAGATAAAATATCTATAGTACCATTTCCTAAAAAGATTGTTCCATTTCTTCCTAATACTCTTCTTCCGTCTAGGTCTGTTAGATATCCTTCTGTTATTGCAAAGGATCCATTTCTGGTATAGAGAGTCTCTCCATTTTCCCCTTGAATTTTAAAGAATCCATTGCCCTTTATGGCAACATCTAATGTCCCACCAGTATCAATAAGTCCACCATTAGTAAAATCTGTAAACAGCTTTTGAAATCTAACTCCTCCACTCATAGTTCCTATAATATATGATGGCGGATTATAAACTAAACCCTGTAGAAGATTTTCCATATCTCCAGCTTGTTGTACCCTGTTCCCATTGTTATTAATTATATAGTTTTCATAATCAGTTTTATGCTCATCCTCTAGATTCTTGTAAGAAGTTTTTAAGTAACCTTCTTCATCTACTACAAATTCTATTTCCTTAACATAAGATTTTCCCCTAGAAGTGTTTACCACAAAATATCCTTCTTGAGTTCGTGCAGTGTGTACTTGTCCATTAGTTTCATAGGTAATATTATTCTCTCCTGCTATATTTCTTAACTCTGGAGTTCTACTCATTTTTGCCAGTAATTTCTCTGGAAAGGATTCTGTTAGAGAAATATCCCTTTTAAATCCTGCAGTATTTATATTGGCTAAATTATTTGAGAGAACATCTAACTTCTTTTGATTAGCTACTAAAGAAGTAGCTCCAATATATAGACTTCTGTTCATCTTTTATCACATCCTAATAATCGATATCTAATATATTATCGGCTACTCTAATCAAAACTTTAGCCTCTATATTTTTTTGTTGTATTATCTTCTACTATATTACTATCTAAATACTGTACCCACTCTAAAGCATTTCCAGTTCCTCTAGCAACACAAGATATTGGTTCATTTGCTACATGTACTGAAATACCTGTTTTTTCCGTGATTAGCTTATCCATTCCATAAAGTAAAGCTCCTCCTCCAGTCATTAATATTCCCTTATTACTAATATCAGCAGCTAACTCTGGCGGAGTTCTTTCTAAAACTATATGAACTGTATCTACAATCTCTTGTATAGGGTCCTTGAGAGCTTCAAGCATATCAGTAGAAGATACATTTACAGTTATAGGCAGTCCTGTGAGCAAATTTCTTCCTCTTACTTCCTTAAATTCCTCTTCTTCTCTTCTATATGCAGATCCAATACTAAGCTTCAATTCTTCAGCAGATCTCTCTCCGATCATCATATTATATTTTTTTCTAATATACTTAGATATGGCTTCGTCACATTCATCTCCTGCTATCTTTATAGATCGGCTGACTACTATGCCTCCTAAAGAAATGATAGCTACATCTGTAGTTCCCCCGCCGATATCAACTATCATATTACCGCTTGGTTCAGTGATATCTATCCCTGCTCCAATTGCTGCAGCTATAGGTTCCTCAATCAAATATGTCTTTATAGCCCCTGCTTGATTGCTAGCTTCCATAACTGCTCTTTTTTCTACTTCGGTTATTCCGCTAGGTACACATACTATAACTCTAGGTTTAAGTAAATACCTACCTACAGCCTTCTGTATAAAGTACTTCAACATTCTTTCAGTTATATCATAATCAGATATAACTCCATCTCTCATAGGTCTAATAGCTATAATATTTCCGGGAGTTCTGCCTAGCATTTTTCTTGCTTCTTCACCAACAGCTAAAAACTTATTTGTATTTTGATCTATAGCAACAACAGAGGGTTCCTTTAAAACTATTCCTTTTCCTTTCACGTATACTAATACGCTGGCTGTTCCTAAATCTATCCCTATATCCGCTCTCAAACCACACATAGAAAATTCCTCCTTAATTATCCTTATCCCATATTATATTCTACATAAATTCCAAAACTCCTTCTTTTTTTGGCAATTTCTTCAAAATTTTACAAAAACTAAAAGCCCCAACTATGGGACTTTTTTACTAATTATTCGTGTCTAGAATTACTTATTAATAATCCTGCTATAATTTTTTACAAAAAACTAAAAAGTCCCTGTTACGGGACCTTTTTACTCATTAGACGCACTATACTTTAGTTTAGTTGCTCTTCCACCTCTTATATGCCTTTCTGCTTTATTGAAGTCTAAAAGCTCTTTTACCATATGAGCCAAATTTGGATTTATCTTTGGTAATCTTTCTGTCAAATCTTTATGAATTGTTGATTTGCTACACCCAAAAACTTTAGCTGTATCTCGAACAGTACTTTTATTAGAAATTATGTATTTTGCAACTTCTAATGTTCGTTCTTCTATATAATCTTTCACTTAATCAACCCCCCTGACATTTTGGGTATTCAATAAATACTTATGCTCTTCTAATTGTTAATAGAACGTGGATCTACTAATTTTCCATTTTTTATGACTTCAAAATGAAGATGTGGCTTCATTAGCATTTCAATTTTTGCCGTATTACCAACTTTAGATATATGGTCTCCTTTTTTTACATTGAGCCCCACCTTTACCATCTCTTTAGTACCAAGACCTGAGTACTTAGTTTGCAAATCATTTCCATGGTCTATTACTATTACTATTCCCCATAGCTCATCTTCATATACTTCCTTAACAACTCCATCTGCAGCTGCTTTAACTATAGTATTTTCAGAAGCTTCAATATCTACAGCGCCATGACCTACCCATGAATCTAGAGTCTCTGAATAAATTAATGAATTGGAAGTATATTCTGTAATTATTGATCCATCTATTGGAAGGACAATGGTTTTAACTTCTTGTACTAAATCAGAATCCTCTTTATATTCTTCCTGCTCATCCTCTTCTTCAAATTCTAAGTTTTCCGTATTCGTTTCTGCAATATCCTCTTCATCTAAATTTATTTCTGCAATGCCTTCTTCATCTGAATTTGCTTCTACAGTATCTTCTTCATTATCCGCTGCACTTGCAGCAATTATTTCTGCATCAATTGCATCTGCATCAGTTACATTGGTCATATGAAGATTTTCATCATAAATGTTGGGTTCTTTAGTTAACTCCTCATCTAAGATTATAAGATCATCATTACCTATCTTATGGCTTGCATTTTTGCTTATATTCATATTTCTCATGGATATAAACAAAGTCCCACCAGCCACCACGCATACACATACAAATAAAAATAGAATAAATCCTTCCTTTTCTATTAACTTGATTAATTTATTTTTCATATCTCCACCTCCATTACCTAGTATTTCCAGATTAAAGAAATACATACAATTAAAGATACAAAAAATAAAAAAATAATAGAAAAAATAATAGAAATATTAAGCTAATTTTTGCAAGATATGATGATAATAATTCTTAGTGAATGAAAGTGAAAAATCCGTTAAGTAGCCTGCACTATTGGAACGTAACGAGCTTGCACACTTTAGGATTTTTCACCAAAATGGACTTTAGAATTATTCATAGCCGTAAGCGTATATTACTATTATTTTTAATTATCAATCAATCTAATCTCCACTCCAGTATAATAATGCTTAAGTATTTCTTCAAAGGTGTTTCCATGCTTACCCATACCATTGGCTCCCCATTGACTCATACCTACACCGTGTCCATATCCATAGGTCTCAATCTCTATAATATTTAATTTTTTATCTAAAGAAATAGTAAAGTTAGTTGAATTTAAGGAAAATAGATTTCTTAAATCTCTCCCTTCTATTATGACTTTATCTATGGCAATCTTTTTTACCCTACCCGTTAATGTCCTCTCTATTAACTTAATCTTTTCATGAAGATTATCTTTAGTTAAATTGACATCTGGATATTTTGATTTAATCTTTTCTATAAATTCATCTGTAGTTAAAGTAATAGTATTTCTATACTTTGGTGCTTCTTCTTCATAGGGACTTGAGACGGATTTTAGATAAGGCATCTCTCCAGCAAATACATCTTTTACATCCTCAGTCCTACCTCCAGATGTTGAATGGTATAGAGGTTCTATAATTTCTCCATTATAGAAAATTCCCAAGTTCTGAGTAGAATCTACAGCTTCTTCAATCTTAGCCCAATACTTTTCTATCCAAGTATCTCCGCGGATTTCTCCTAATTGAGAAAAAGATAGATATACTTGACAATGGTCTCCACTACAAAGAGGAGCTGATGGATGATCTGGATGTCCATCTTTATATTTTATTGCTCTACTTATTGCATAGGTTCTGGCAGCTACTGCTTGAGCCTTTAAAGCTTCTATGTGAAATTCAGCAGGCATTTCTGCTGAAACTACACCCTTCACATAATCTTCTATATTAATCTCATCTACAATTCCAGTCTTTGTATTATAAACTTTTACAGTACTATCTGTATAATCAGTAGTTACTGGTGTTTCCACTTTTTCAATTATTTGTTCTTCTTGTTCTAAAGACTTCCCTTGTGCGGTATTACCTTTAGGTACAAAATTAAAAGTCTTAACAATAACTGTAGGTATCAATATAGTTATTATCAAGACCATGGAAATGTAAATCCCTAGTTTTTTCATCTTCTCCCCCTCTTTACCTTTAGTATAAGATATAATATTCAAAACTTATAGGCAATATGCCTATAAGTTTTGAATATTATATAATTAACAGTTAACAATTAGCGATTAACAATTTAAAGATAAAAAAACCAAGATTCTTCTCAATCGAAGAACCTTGGTTTTAATTGTTCTTTGTTATCTATTAATTGTCAATTGTCTTTCTATATATAATTGCACCTAGGCTTGTAAATTTCTCTTCTATACTATCATATCCTCTATCTATATGATAGATATTGTCTATCTCAGTAGTTCCTTCAGATACTAATCCTGCCAATACTAAAGCTGCACCTGCTCTTAAATCAGATGCTTTTACTGGGGCTGAGGTTAAATTACTTACACCTTGTATAATTGCTGATCTACCATCTATCTTTATATCTGCACCCATTCTCTTTAGCTCATCAACATGCATAAATCTGTTTTCAAATACTGTTTCTATACATACAGAAGTTCCTTTACAAAGGCTCATAAGTGCCATAAACTGTGCTTGCATATCTGTAGGGAATCCTGGATAAGGCATAGTCTTTACATCTATTGCCTTTAAATTCTCAGTACCAATAACTCTAACAGAGTCACCATTTTCGATTACCTCACAGCCTACCTCTTTAAGTTTTGCTATCACTGGCTTTATATGAGATGTTATAACATTTTCTACAGTTATATCTCCTTTAGTTATAGCAGCTGCTACCATAAAAGTACCTGCTTCTATTCTATCAGGGATAATTGAGTGAATTCCTCCACCTAATTTTTCTACTCCTCTAATTCTAATAGTTGAAGTTCCAGCACCCTTAATATCTGCTCCTAACTTATTTAAAAAGCTAGCTAAGTCTACTATTTCTGGTTCCATAGCAGCATTATCTATTATAGTTTCACCTTTAGCCATTACTGCTGCCATCATTATATTCTCTGTTGCACCAACAGAAGGAAAGTCTAGGTAAATTTTATCTCCTATTAATTTATCAGCATAAGCGCTTATATTCCCATGATCCACATCTATAGTAGCTCCCAAAGCTTTAAAACCTTTTAAGTGCAAATCTATAGGTCTAGTGCCTATAGCACATCCACCAGGTAAAGAATTCTTAGTTTTACCTAGTCTTGTAAGTAATGGTCCCATGACTAAAAATGATGCTCTCATTTTACTCATTAATTCATATTTAGTTTCATAATTGTTAATATTGGCAGAATTAATTTTTATTTTGCCTATATCTAGCTGTTCTACTTTAGCCCCAAGAGATGTAAGTACCTCACACATTACCTCCACGTCTTTAAGCCTCGGCACATCTTCTAATATTATATCTTCTGTTCCAAGTAATGATGCTGCCAATATAGGAAGGGCTGAATTCTTAGCACCAGATATCCTTACTCTTCCTCTCAGTGGGGGGCTTTTTTCCACCATTATTTTTTCCAAGCAAATCTCCTCCTAATTTTAGTATCCAGTGGTAATAATAGGTGTTCCTATCCAAATATAAGTCTTATCTTCATTTTCATTATACCTTATTGCTAGATTTAAGTTAACCTTTTTTTCACCAGAGAATATAGAACTTTCTATAAGAGGTGTATAGGCCGTATAACTTACTAAAGATATGTCTGTATACTCCTCCACAACTTTTGCCTTGAACCTTCTCATAGCCTTAACTGCATTTTTAGTTAAATCCTCTTCTCTAAATTTTCCCTCAATTGTTCCAATAATGCAAGTAGTAATTTCTAAAGGTTTACCATAATCTTTAAAGATACTTTCTATTTTCTCTATTATACCATTAATACTAAAATTTTGCTCTCTTTTTATTAAGTTAATAAATAGAGTAGTTTCTCCATTATTTAGCTCAGGGTTCAGATAGGATGCTAAAACTATAGTTATTGGATTTATATTTGCATCATATCCATAAATTGACATTTGGTTAAACCCTTTTTCATAGATGATTTCCTTACAATAAAATTGTCCTTCCACATCTGTGATATCTCTATTAATGTCTATTTCCTCTCCAACAATACCTAGTGATTCTTTTACCAGTTCTCCTAATTCCTCCATAGTTTCACGAGATATGAATTCATCTATGAGTACTCCTCCCATGTTAAGGTCACCTTCAAAGAATTCACCATTGAGGTCTTTTAATATACCTTCTAGAACATCTTTCTCGCTATGTTTCTTACCTGCCATTGTAATTGTTGGAATTAGTAAAGATAATATAATTGCAAATAGAATAAACTTTTTCACTTATACCCCTCCTTAAAATTTAAGGGTAGGTACTTTCTAAAAAAATGTAAAGGGGGACAAAACATTTTCATAAAGAAAGTACCCTTTCCCTATGATAAAAGTATTACCAAGGGTGGGTACTTTTTATACCTATTTATTCATCAAATTTTTCATCAAATTTTTTTAATTTGGAAACTTCCAATCTATTTATCGCACGTTGAAGGGCTAATTCAGCTCTTTTCACGTCAATGCTATCTCTTCTATTTTTTAAAAGCTCTTCAGCTCTCTCCTTAGCTTCCTCAGCTCTCTTTACATCTATTTCTTGAGGCCATTCAGCAGCCTCAGTCACTATAGTTGTCTTATCATCTACTACAGAAATATATCCATCCACTACAGCAGCTACCTTTTCTTCCCCATTTTGGAATATCCTTACCTTTCCAATCTTAAGAGGTGTTGTAACTGGTGCTCTTCCCTTTAGGATGGCCATATCACCTTCTATACCTCTAACTATAACCATTTCTACTTCATCTGAGAAAAATGGTTTATCGGGGGTTACAATATCCAAATGAAAGTTAGACATAATTAACCCTCCATCTCCTTAGCTTTTTCTACTGCTTCATCAATAGTACCTACAAATAGGAAGGCTGACTCTGGTAGATTATCATGTTTTCCTTCAAGGATTTCCTTAAATCCTCTAACGGTTTCTTTAATTGGAACATACTTACCTTTCATTCCTGTAAATTGTTCTGCTACAGTAAATGGTTGGGATAAGAATCTTTGGATCTTTCTAGCTCGTGCAACTATTAATCTATCTTCATCTGAAAGCTCATCTATACCTAGAATAGCTATAATATCTTGAAGATCCTTGTATCTTTGAAGAATCTCTTGTACTTGTCTTGCTACTTCATAATGTTCCTTACCTACGATTTCAGGGTCCAAAATTCTAGAAGTTGAATCTAATGGATCAACTGCTGGATAAATTCCTAACTCTGAAATTTGACGTGATAATACTGTAGTAGCATCCAAGTGAGCAAATGTAGTCGCAGGGGCTGGGTCAGTCAAGTCATCTGCAGGCACATATACAGCTTGAACTGATGTAATGGAACCCTTCTTAGTTGAAGTAATCCTTTCCTGTAATGCACCCATTTCAGTAGCTAAAGTCGGCTGATAACCTACTGCTGATGGCATTCTACCTAATAGAGCAGATACCTCTGATCCGGCTTGCGTAAATCTAAATATATTATCTATGAATAGTAAAACATCTTGCCCTTCTTGATCTCTAAAATATTCCGCCATAGTAAGACCAGTTAAAGCTACCCTCATTCTGGCTCCAGGTGGCTCATTCATCTGTCCAAATACTAAGGCAGTCTTATCGATTACTCCAGATTCAATCATTTCATAGTATAAGTCGTTACCTTCTCTAGTTCTCTCTCCGACACCAGTAAAAACAGATAAACCGCCATGTTGTGTCGCAATATTATTTATTAACTCTTGTATAAGTACTGTTTTACCTACTCCAGCACCACCAAACAAGCCTACCTTACCACCTTTTGAATAAGGTGCTATAAGGTCTACTACTTTAATCCCCGTTTCAAATATTTCCTTAGAAGTCTCTTGTTCTTCAAAGGATGGAGCTGGTCTATGAATAGGAGCAGTTTGTGCTGCATTAACATCTCCTTTACCATCAATAGCTTCACCTAATACGTTGAAAAGTCTTCCCAATGTTTCCTTACCTACAGGAACTGCTATAGACTTTCCAGTATTAACAGCTTCCATTCCTCTTACAAGTCCATCAGTTGAATCCATGGCAACACACCTAACAGTGTCATCGCCAACATGTTGAGCTACCTCTACAACTAATTTTTTTCCTTCTCTCTCTATCTCAATAGCATTCAATAGCTCTGGTAGACTATCTTCACTAAATCGAATATCAACTACGGGGCCTATAACTTGAACAATTTTACCAATGTTCTTTTCCATTTGCCCTCTCCTTTCATCCTTACTTTAGAGCGTCAGCACCTGAGACAATTTCAGTTATTTCCATAGTAATTGCCGCTTGTCTTGCTCTGTTATAGCTGATGTTAAGCTCATCAATCATTTCATCAGCATTATCTGTAGCAGCCTCCATGGCTACCCTTCTAGCCGCCTGCTCGCTAGAAGAAGCTTCAATAAGAGCACCATAGATAGTACTTTGTATATATTTGGGAATCAAGTAACTAAGCACCTCTTCAGTAGAAGGCTCGAACTCTGTAACTGTTCTTCTTTCACTCGATCCCTCGTGAACTTCCGTAGATGGAAGTAATTTTAAAATCGTAGGTTCCTGAGAAATAGTACCTAAAAACTTAGTGTAGACTATGTTTATCTCATCTATATCCTTGTTTTTATATAGTTCAAGTGCTATATTACCAATTTTCCTAGCATCAGCAAATTCTGGTTCTTCACTAATTCCCACAAAATCACCAACTAGGTCATAACCTCTTTTCTTAAAGTAATCTCTCGCCTTGCTTCCTACAGCAATTATTTTAGCATCTATGTTATCTTCTCTTATTTTGTTCTCTGCTAACCTGATTACACCTGCATTATATCCTCCTGCAAGTCCTCTATCAGCAGATACTACAATATATAAAGAAGACTTAACTTCTCTATTATCTAATAAAGGATGTTTCATATTTCCTGTAGTAGCTAGGATATCTTGAATATTACTAAGAACAGTATTATAGTATGGTCTAGATTTTTCTAATCTTTCTCTAGCCCGTTTTAACTTTGCTGATGAAACTAATTCCATGGCCTTGGTAATTTGTCTTGTATTACTAATTCCTCTTATTCGCCTTTTAATATCTCTTGTTGTTTCAGCCAAAATTTACACCACCTTGAATCAATTCACAATTTACAATTCACAATTGTAATTGATAATTGACAATTATTGAAAACTTTTCTTAAATTCATTTATAGCTGTTACGATTCTTTCAGTGTTTTCATCAGTTAAGTCTTTTGTTGTTCTTATGCTTTCTATAATATCAGGATAATTATTATCCACAAATTGTAAAAATTCTTTTTCAAAAGTAGATACCTTATCTACAGGTATATCTGAAAGATGTTTATTAAGTGCAGCATAAAGTATAATTACTTGATGCTCAACCGATACTGGGCTGTATTGAGGCTGCTTTAATATTTCAAGCATTCTAGCACCTTGATCAAGTATTGATTTCGTTTCCTTATCTAACTCGGAACCAAATTGAGCAAAAGCAGCTAACTCCCTATATTGAGCTAGTTCCAATTTAATCCTACCTGCAACTTTTTTCATAGCCTTAATTTGTGCAGAACCTCCAACTCTTGAAACAGAAAGTCCTGAGTTTATAGCTGGTCTTTGTCCTGCAAAGAATAAATCTGTCTCTAAGAAAATCTGTCCATCTGTAATAGAAATAACATTTGTTGGAATATATGCTGATATATCTCCAGCTAAGGTTTCTATAATAGGTAATGCAGTAATAGAACCTCCACCATATTTCTCATCTAATTTTGCAGCTCTCTCAAGAAGTCTTGAGTGAAGATAGAATACGTCTCCTGGGAAAGCTTCTCTTCCAGGTGGACGTCTCAATAATAGTGACATAGCTCTATAGGCAATAGCATGTTTTGATAAATCGTCATATACAATTAAAACATCTTTGCCATTATCCATGAACTCCTCACCTATTGTTACACCAGCATAAGGAGCAATATATTGTAACGGTGCTAATTCACTAGCCGTAGAAGAGACAATTATTGTGTAATCCATTGCACCACGTTTCTCTAATGTATCAACTATTTGAGCTACTGTAGATCTTTTTTGTCCTATGGCTACATAGATACAAATTATATTTTGATCCTTTTGGTTAATAATAGTATCGATAGCAAGAGCAGTTTTTCCAGTTTGTCTATCTCCAATTATAAGCTCCCTTTGGCCTCTACCAATTGGGATCATGGAGTCTATTGCTTTGATACCTGTTTGTAAAGGTTGGTTAACACTCTTTCTTGTGATAACTCCTGGAGCGATTTTCTCAATAGGACTAAATTTAGTAGTGTTTATAGCTCCCTTACCATCAATTGGTTGACCAAGGGCATTAACAACTCTACCTATCATAGCATCTCCTACTGGAACTTCTATGATTCTACCAGTTCTCTTTACAGTATCTCCCTCTTTTATCTTATCATCTGAACCTAAAAGAACACATCCAACATTATCTTCCTCCAAGTTCATAGCCATACCAAATACTTCTCCTGGGAACTCTATAAGTTCTCCTGCCATACATCCTTCTAGACCATGGATTCTAGCAATACCATCCCCTACTTGAATAACAGTACCTACGTCTACCATATCTAAAGTTTTTTCGTATCTTTTAATTTGTTCCTTAATAATGGAACCTATTTCTTCTGGTCTTAACTCCATTTTCTCACCTCACTCTTCCCTAGTTAGTTGCACCACTAATAGCTTTTCCTATGGATTCTAGCTGACCTTTTACTGTACCATCTATAAGCTTGTTTTGAAGCTTAAGCAATACGCCACCAAGAATTGTACCATCAACTTCATTCGTAAGTTCAATTTTCTTCTCTAGCTTATTAGATAAAACTGTCTGAAGCTTATTTTTAGATTTTTCTTCCATAGGTACTGCTGTTATAGCTACAACTTTAACTATGTTTTCATGTTCATTGAATAATTCCTTATATTGGTCTATTATCTCTAAAATATATCCTTCACGTCTTTTATCGATGAGAATATATAGAAAGTTGACCATCTCTTGTGATATTCTATCTTTAAAAAGTTTATCTATTAAATCTCTTTTTTCTACCCTACTAATTTTAGGGTGATGTAATATTTGAAGCAATTTCTTTTCTTCCTCAAATATTACCTTTAAAAAATCTAATTCCTTATTAAATTCATCTGTCTTTTCTAAATCCAATCCGGCTTCAAAAAGGGCTAAAGCATATCTATTACTAATTAACTCTGCCATTTTGAACTACCTACCTCATCAATAAATTTATCGATTAAATTTTTTTGTTTATCAATTTTAATTTCTTCTTCCATAATCCTAGAAGCAATTAAGATTGCAATTTCGCCAGCTTGGGATTTAATGTCTTGAAAAGCTACTTCTCTTTCACGAGCTATTTCTTTTCTAGCTCTTGATACTATGCCTTCAGCTTCTTTTTTAGCTTCTGCTAATATGCCTTCTTTCAATTCTTCTCCACGCTTTCTAGCAGATTCAATAATTTCTTGACTTTCCTTCTTGGCAAGGCTAATTCTTGACTCATAATCATCTCTTAAGGCTATAGCCTCTTCCTTTAATACCTTTGCTCCATCAATATCTGATTTAATTTTTTCTTTTCTAGCATTTAGATATTGTGAAACTGGTTTATATAAGAAATGCCTAAGCATTAGATAGAGTAACAACAAAGCCACCCAAGCTAAAATCATAGATGAAAGTTCTGGCAAGGCTCTAACTACAAACATAAACTAACCTCCTTAGCCTGAGATACCCCCAGTGTCCCATTAGAACACATCCAGGGATTAAACATCAGATATTATAATCCTAGATTGATATAAGCTGTTAATAGTGGTCTAACGAATAGTAAAATTATAGCTATAACTAATCCGTAAATACCTGTTGTCTCTGCTACCGCTTGACCTAAAAGCATAGTTGAAGTAATATCACCTTTAGCTTCTGGCTGTCTACCTACTGCCGCTGCTGCTTGACCCGCTGCATGACCCTGACCAACTCCAGGTCCTATACCTGCGATCATTGCAAGACCAGCACCTATTGCTGAACATCCTAATATAAAAGCCTCACTTGTAATTCCTTGTAACATTTTGTTTCCTCCTCTCAAATTTTAGAAAAATAATTTACTCTTCTGCCCCACCTATGAATATCATAGATAGCATTATAAATATAAATGTTTGCAACAATCCAGAGAATACATCAAAATAAGCATGCAATGGTGCCGCAATAACTGGTGCAATTAATCCTAGTGCCTGATATAGCAAGCCCATAATAATTCCACCACTCATAATATTTCCGAAAAGACGGAAAGATAATGAAATTGGGTTGGCTAACTCACCAATTACATTTAGCGGAGTTAAAAAAATCATAGGTTCTGTAAAACTCTTTAAATAACCACCTAAGCCTCTAGAATTTCTAAATTTCCAAAACTGCGTTAACGCAAAAGTAATTAAAGCTAGAGAAAATGTAACAGAATAATCTGATGTGGGTGGTGAAAATCCTAGTAACCCAAATAAATTAGCTACTGCCAAAAATAATGCTAGAGTTAAAATATAAGGTGCAAATTTGATATTTTGTGGGCCCATAGTTGTGTTAACTAGATTCTCTATAGATTCCACTATTAGTTCTACAACATTTAGGAAATTTGATGGTACTTCATCTACATTAGCCTTTTTAATTTTACTATTAACTATAAAGGCAAAAATAATTAATAATATTGTAACTATCCACATATTAACAATAGTGTCAGGTACAATTATTTCCATCCCAAATATTTTTAATAATAATTCCAAATATATCCCTCCTTTCATCCTTTGCTATATATTACTTATTCTTATTTCCTAAATGTAATATATAAAT